>CALCWL010000372.1 GCA_937906285.1 uncultured Rhodanobacter sp.
GTCCAGCAGCCGCGCCGCCTTGCGCGCGTCGTCGTAGAACAGCTCGTAGAAATCGCCCATGCGGAAGAACAGCAGCACGTCCGGATGCTCGGCCTTGGCGGCGAGGTACTGGCGCATGAACGGGGTGTGTTTGGCGTGGTCGTCGTGACTCATGCAATCGGATCTGGAAGGGGAGCGGGCGCCCGGCCGGCGGCGTGCCCGCGGCCGGATTCCGGAGCGCGAGTCTGGCACGGAGTTCGTGCCCATGGTAACGGCGTGCGCGATCCCGTGCCGTGGCTGCCGGCAGTCGCGCCGGCGCAGCAGCGAGGCTCAGGTCGGCAGGTCGGTGCCGTGCTGGACGCGCGGGTGCGCATCGCGCTGCGCGCCTTCGCCGCTGCGCTGGCGCATGCGCGAGGGGTGCCGCGCGGGCGTTCTCGGACCGGCGAGTGCGCGCGAGGCCATCCGCGGCGCTGGTTGTTCCATGTCCCGCCGCCGGCCCAGGTACGCGGTGAACGTCGCATACATGGCCAGCAGCACGACGAAGGCCAGCGCGTTGGCCAGCGCGCCGGCCAGGAGGTGGATGAGGTGGCCCAGTATCGGCATGAACGCGGCAAACGCCACCAGGCAGATCAGCGTGTCGCGGGATTTCAGGCCCGTATCCATCAGCAGGTGATGGATGTGGCCGCGATCGGCAGTGAACGGGGATTCGCCCCGGTGCATGCGGCGGAACATGACGGTCAAGGTGTCGAATACGGGCAGCGCCACGCACCACAGCACCAGCCCGGGCGATATTTGCCGCGGCTGGCCCTGGCTCATGCCGATCAGTGACCAGGCCAGCAGGTAGCCCAGCATGACGCTGCCGGCATCGCCGAGAAATACCTTGCCGGCGCGGCCGAACAGACCCAGGTTGGCCGCCAGATATGGCACCAGTGCGGCGGCGATCACCGCCACCGCGGCGAACTGCAGGCTCGATCCGGTGTGGCGACCGAGCAGCTCGATGCCGCCGGCGGCGACCAGGGCCAGGCAACCGGCCAGTCCGTCGATGCCGTCGATGAGGTTGAACGCATTCAGCAGGCCGATCACCGCGACCACGGTGAACGGTATCCCCAGCCAGCCGAGCGCAAGCTCATGGCCATGCACCGTGCCCAGCGAATGGATGTAGACGCCCGAGCTGATCACCACGATGGCGATGGCGGCCAGCTCGGCAACCACGCGCACCCACACCCGCAGATCGAGCAGGTCATCGGCTACGCCGACGGCCACCAGCATCAGTGCGGTCCAGATCACGGCGTCTTCGAACGGGGTGAAGACGTTCGCGTGCCACCATCCGGCCAGCATGCCGATGGCGATGGCCAGGCCGCCGACCAGCGGCGTGTTGAAGGCGTGCCGCTTGCGTCCCTGGTCCGGGCGATCGACCAGGCCAAGGCGGCGACCGAGCGGCAGCAACGCCATCAGCGAGAGGGCCGCCACGCCGGTGGCGATCGCGCAGCTTTCGAGAATCCGCGGGTCGAAGGTCATGGCAATCCTGCTTGTTCTTCGCGTCGCCGGCAGCCTCGATGCTTTCGCAAGCTCGGGTCGCTGCATGATTCGGTGACGCTGGTCTGGCGGTTCGAAAAGGCCACACGAACGGCTCGGTGGACGGGGTGCCGCGCCGGCGAAGGATCGGCTCGCCGACCCTTCGCCGGCCGGCGCGGTCACTTGCTGTTGTTGAGGTAGTACTGGCTGGACGCGGTGGCGCTCAGCGCGCTGGTGAGCGGCAGCAACTGACTGGTAAAGCGATTCCAGCGGGTGATGCCGGCCGCGCTGGCGAACACCACGTCGCCCGGTTGCACCTTGAAACTGTCGGCCAGCGCGAACGCCGCGGGTGATTTCGCGTCCAGCTCATACACGGTCGGTCGCTGGTTGGGGTCCTCCTTGTGCAGCGCGCCGCGCACCACGTAGACCATGCCCTTCGAAGTGGTCTCGTTGAGGCCGCCGGCCTGTCCGAGCGCCTGGGTCAGGGTGAGGTCGGACGTGTTGAAGCGCAGCGCCTGCGGGCGCAGCACTTCGCCCATCACGTAGACCTCCTGGTTGAAGTTGAACGGCACGAACACGCGGTCGCCGGGGCGCAGGTAGATCTTGCGGGCCAGCGCCTTGCCGTCGTGCGAGGGGCTCAGGTCGAGGTGGTAGGAATCATCGTTGCGCGTCAGCACCACGTTGGAGAGGTCGGCATTCTTGCTGTCCACGCCGCCGGCTACCCCGATCGCCTCGCCCAGCGTCAGCGGCACCGTGGTCACCGGCTGCGCGCCGGCCTTGACGAAAGCACCTTCCAGCACCACGCGCTGGCTGCCGTAGCCGGCAACGCTCACGTCCACCAGCGGTGCCCGGATGAAGTGCGACAGTCCCGAGGTGATCGCCTGGCGTGCCTGCTCGATGGTCATGCCGGCCACTTTCATCACGCCGGCGTAGGGGAAATACAAAGTGCCGTCGGGCCGCACCAGTCGCTCGTTGACGGCGCTTTCCTGCTGTTGCCCGGCAGGCGAAGTCAGTTCCGGGTGGTCCCACACGGTGATGTGCAAGGTGTCGCCCGGACCGATCCGATAGGCTTCCGGACGATAGTCCAGCAGCGCCGTCGGCAGCGCCGAGGTCGCGTCGGACGCCGCGTTCTGCTGCTGCGTCTGGACCAGGCTCGGGGTGATCGGCACCAGCGTCACGTAGCTGTTCTCGCCGCCGAGCGAACTCTTCGACATCGACTGTCCGGGCGCCCAGACACAGCCGGCGAGCGACGCCACCAGCAGCATGCAGGCCACGCTGCGGATCGACGCCGCGGCGCGTGCCCTGCCGCGTATGCCATGCGGGCGAATGTCGTTGCGGGCCTGGCGGCGGGGCATCGTCGGAACTGCAGCAAGCGCACGTCGGTTCATGTCGGATTTTCTCCCGTCATTCGGATCAGATAATGGCATTGATGCGATATCGAGCCGGCCCAATAATCCTCGCCGTACACGATTTGTCCAGTACACGTATTTACTGCAGGTTCATTCACATGTCCCGGCAGTGAATCATTTCATTCGCGCTTCACGTTTCAGTGTCGATGTTCGGGTTGACAATTACGGCGTGGCGGGTGCAAATGCTCCCTTCGACAACGGCGCATCGCGTCACCTGGCTCTGCCATTCACGCCGGCCTTGGCAAGGCGGCACATCGCAAGAGATTGCGCTGCAGCTGCGGCAAAAGCCGGTGTCCATGGTGAATCCGACCGCATCGAGGCCTCGTGCGGCAGCGAAGGCTGGTGGTGCCGGCAATTCCTGGCGGGCGCGATGGATATTTGTCCCGCCGCGGCGGCGCATTTTTTTTCGATGGTGAAAATCACGGCATGAACTGGTGTGATGCATGAATCATGAATATCCGTGCCAAGCCGGAATTTCCGATGCCGTGAATGGACGTTGAGATAATGGTTTCAAATGGAACGTTCACATTTTGCCGATCCACTGCGTGCGCACCCGGGTAATTGCGACGCCGATGCCGGCGAATATCAGTCCCGGGTGCGGTCGTCCGCCGTGGCGTCCGCGTGTCCAGCTTCACCTTGGAGAGAGCCTCGTGAAAGCCATCAGTGGTCCCGCGATCCAGATTCAGCCCGACGACGAGATCGATCCCCGCGCCTTGCTGGGCACCTTGCTGGATCACAAATGGCTCATCATCAAGGCGACCCTGGGCGCCCTGGCGATCGGGCTCGCCTACCTGCTGGTGGCGACGCCGCAATACGAGGCCAAGGCGATGGTGCAGGTGGAGCAGGCGCCGAGCTTGCCCGGCTTGAACCTCGGGACCCAGCAAAGCAGCCCTTCGAGCCCCGCGGCGGCCGACGCCAAGGCGATCCTCACCGCGCAGTCGGTGGTGGGCGAGGCGGTCCGCAACCTGCATCTCTATATCGATACCAGTCCCTATCGCGTGCCGCTGATCGGCGGTCTGGTCGCCCGGTTGCACGACCTGACGGCGGGCAACGAGGTCAACGCGCCGTGGTTCGGCCTCAACGGTTATGGCTGGGGCGGCGCGCACCTGGACATGCCGCAGTTGAACGTGCCGGACCGGTTGCTGGGAGAGGACATGACGCTGACTGCCGGCCCGGACGGCAGCTATGTGCTGACCGAGGACAACGACGTTCCGTTGTCGCCGGGGATGCAGTTGCTGCAGGGGCACGTGGGGCGCGTGTCGAGCGGGTCGGGCGTGACCATGCTGGTGAAGAGCATGCGCGCCAACCCCGGCATGCGCTTCCACGTGGTGCGCAATGACGAGGTGACCACGATTGCCGGCATTCAGCAGGCGATTTCGACCAGTCAGCCGGTGCAAGGCTCCAACATCATCTCGCTGGCCTACGACAGCGCCGATCCGCACCAGGCGGTCAAGGTGCTCGAACACGTGGTCAGCGCCTTCCTGGCGCAGAACGTGGGGCGCAATTCGGCGCAGGCATCCAGCAGCCTGAAGTTCGTGCAGCAGCAACTGCCCGACGTGAAGAAGAAGCTCGCTGACGCCCAGGCCGCGCTTGCGGCGTTCCAGCTCAAGGCGCATTCGGTGGACGTGCCGATGCAGACGCAGACGCTGCTGAGCGAGATGGCCACGATCAACAACAACATCGACCAGCTCAACATCCAGAAGGCGCAGGTGCAGCGCCTATACACGCCGCAGCATCCGGCCTACAAGGCCATCATGCAGCAGATCGGGCAGCTGCAGGCGCAGCGCGCCGCGATCGACAAGCGGATGACCACGTTCCCCGACACGCAGCGCCAGTTGCTGCGCCTCACGGGCGACGTGCAGGTGCTCAACAACACCTATACCGGGCTGCTCAACGAAGCGCAGCAACTGGAACTGGCGCAGGCGGGCACGGTGGGCACCGCGCGCGTGGTGGATGCGCCCTCGGTCGACATCACCCACCCGGCCAAGCCGCGCAAGCTGCTCACCCTGATGGGTTGCGCCTTCATCGGCGGGTTCCTTGCGGTGGCATACATCTTCCTGCAGCAGATGTTCCGGCGCGGCCTTGAAGACCCGGCCGAGATCGAACAGCTCGGCGTGGAGGTGTATTCCGCGATTCCGCTGAGCGAGCAGCAGATCGAGCTGTCGCAGCATCGTCGGCGCCTGCTCGGCAAGGGTCGCTCCGCGTTGCTGGCGCTGGCCGCCCCCGACGACGTGGCATCCGAAGCCATGCGCAGCCTGCGCACCAGCATGCGTTTCACCCAGCTCGGCGCCAGCGACAACCGTCTCATGGTCTGCGGCTCCAGCTCGCAGGCGGGCAAGACCTTCGTTTCGTCCAACCTGGCGGCGGTCAATGCGCAGGCCGGCCTGCGCGTGTTGCTGATCGACGCCAACATGCGTGACGGCGATCTGCACCAGGTGCTCGGCGTGCGCGCGGACGGTGGCCTGTCCGAGCTGCTGGCCGGCGAGCTGGAAGTGCCCGAAGCCATCCGCCCGATTACCGGCCTGGGCGGCGAGCTGGACTTCATCCCGCGCGGCAGCAAACCCTCCAATCCGTCGGAACTGCTGATGCAGCCGTACTTCGGCGCGCTGCTGCGGAGGCTTTCGCCGGCCTATGACCTGGTCGTGATTGACAGCCCGCCGATCCTGGCGGTGACCGATGCCGCGATCATCGGCCACCACGTGGGCACCAGCCTGCTGGTGGTGCGCTACGGGCTCAACCAGTCGCGCGAGGTCGAGCTGGCCATGCAGCGTTTCCGCCAGGCCGGCGTGACGATCAAGGGCGTGGTGTTCAACGGCATGGAGAAGCGCAGCAGCGGCTTTTCCACTTACGGGTTCCTCGGATACGGCTTTGCCCAATGACCCCCGCCGAGATCAGCACGTTGCCTGAGCCCGTGTCGCAGCCATCGGGCCGCCACGCCTCCGGCACGCGCCGCCGCCAGCGATTCGGCGCCGACACGTCTTTCCGCGCTGCGGTACGGGAGATGGAGGCGGTCGGCCTGCGCGTGCGTGCGCAGCCGCATGCCGGTTCTGCGCCGTACGGCGTGTTGTCCGGCCGCACCGGTTCGCGCTTCTTCCTGCTGCCGCTGCGTCCGCGTGCGGTCAGCGCCGGTGCGCTGGCGCTGGTGCAGCCGGTGCGGTGGATGCCGCGGGCGATCAAGGACATGGCCAGCGTGGGCGCGCGACTGGGGCTGGCGCCCCTGTTGCCGCACAAAGTGCATGTTTCCGGGGTGAGCGACCTCGCGCGGATGGCGGATGCCGGCGCCCGCCATGGCGCCTTCCTGACCGGCACGCCCGGCCCGCACCGCAAGCTGAGCGTGCAGCTGATGGACGACGCCGGCCACATCCGCGCCTACGCGAAGGTATCGCTCGTGCCGGCGGTGCAGGTCCTGCTGCAGCGCGAGGCGCAGATATTGCGCCTGCTCGCGGCGCTGGACCTGCGCTCGGCGTGGCTGCCGTGCGTGTTGCGCAGCGAAGTGCGCGGCGGCACCGCGATCCTCGCCACCGATGCGGTGCGCACGCCCACGGCCCGCTGCCTGACCGACCTTGACGCATTGCACCTGGATTTCCTGCAGGAACTGGCTGCGCGCACGGCGTCGTCATGGGCCCGCAGCGGAGCCTCGCTGCTGGACGAATGGAACGCGCGCCTTGCGCAACTCGGCGACGCGCTGGCGCCGCCGTGGCGACAACGCCTCGATCGCGCGATGGCGGTGCTGGCAGCTGACCCGTCGCTGATCGCCTCCCGCGGTCTGGCGCATGGCGACTTCACGCCGGTCAACTGCTTTCGGCAGGACCGCCGTCTGTGCGTCTTCGACTGGGAATACGCCGGGGCCGCGTATCCGGCCGACCACGACCTGATCTGCCTGCTCGACGCGGTGGCGCGACTGGGCGGCGAGGCGCCGGCCGCGCGGGCGCAGGCGCTCGAACAACGGTTGACGGGCGAGTTGGGACGCTCGCGCAACGAGGCCAATCGACGCCTGATCGCCTTCCACTGCGTGCACGCGCTGCGTGGCGCGGAGCGACAGCCGTCGCAGGCGGCCACCGAATTGAAATGGCACGGCGCCGACGAGGCCGGGCGCACGCTCGATGCGCTGCTGGCCCGGGCGCCCGCCGCGTGAGCACGTCCAGGGATGCCTCGATGGAAGCCATGAACGACGCCGCTGCCGCCCGCGCGATCGGCTCGCTGCCGGCGCTGCACGCATCCAGCCTGCAACTGCTCAGGCGCGGCGCCTCCGGTGCGTTCCTGGTCACCATCGGTGGCACCGGGCTGAGCTTTCTCGCCAACCTGGTGATGGCGCGGGTCATCGGACGGCACGAGTTCGGCGTCTACGCGCTGATGTTCAGCTGGGTCAGCATGCTGGCGGTGATCGCGCAGGCCGGCCAGGACATCAGCATGATCCGGCTGCTGCCGTCCTACATCCGCGAGGGCGCATGGGGCAAGGTGCGCGGCCTGCGGCGGGGCATCGGCACGATCGTGCTGGCCACCAGCTGCTGCATCGCGCTTGGTGGCTGCGTGGCGGTGTACCTGATCGGCGCGAATCAGAGTGCGAGCTGGCGGCACACCTTCTACATCGGCTTCGCGATGCTGCCGGTGTTGACCCAGCTGCAGCAGAGCGGCGCCTTGCACCGGGCGTTCAAGCGACCGGTGGTCAGCGGGCTGTACCAGACGCTGGGCCGTCCGTTGCTGCTGATCGTGTTGCTGGGCGTGCTGGTGTTGACCGTGCGCGAGATCGATGCGCCGTGGGCGGCGGCCGCGTCGCTGGCGGCGGCGGCGCTGGCACTGGCCGGCTCGGCGCGGCACCTGCAGCACAGCTGGCCCGAGGCTGGCCGGGCGGCGGCGCCCGCGTACGAAATCCGCCGCTGGCTGGTCGTCGGCTCGCAGATGTCGATGCTGTCGATCATCGTGGTTTCCGGCAGCCGTCTGGATGTGCTCATCCTGGGCGCGCTGATGGGACCCGGCGACGTCGGGCCGTATTACGCCGCGGTGCGCATGGCCGGTTTTGCGCTGTTCGCGCAAAGCGCGGCCAACGTGGTGCTCGCGCCGATGATCGCCGAGCGCTTCGACGCGCGCGACATGGGCGGCCTGCAGCTGGTCGCCACCCGAGCCGCGCGTTTTGCCTTTGCCGGTGCGCTCGCCGTGAGCATGGGCTTCGGCGTCGCCGGCAACTGGCTGCTGGGGCTGTTCGGCCCGGGCTTCGACGCGGCCTATGTGCCGCTGCTGGTCCTGCTGTGCGGTTACTGCGTCAGCACGTCGATGGGGGAGGTCGGCTTCATGCTGTCGATGACCAGGTTCCAGCGGCGCGCCTCGATGCTGGTGCTGGTGGGCGTGGTGGCCAATGCGGCGGTCGCGTGGCTGCTGGTGCCGAGCTTCGGCGCAACCGGCGCGGCGATCGGTGCGGTGGCATCGCTGCTGGTCTGGCGTGCATTGGCGTGGCGCACGGTGCGGAGGCGGCTGGGCATCGATCCGTCGATCTTCGGCGTACCGGGAAAGGAGCTGTCGCGATGAGGGTGGCACTGGTCATTCCGACGATGGGCGGCGGCGGCGCCGAGCGCGTGATGGCCACGCTGGCCAATGCCTGGGTGGCCGACGGCGCGGCCGTGACCCTGATCACGCTGGCGTCCAGCGACGGCGACAAGTACCCGCTGCACGCGGCGGTGCAGCGCGTGGGGCTGGACGTGACGGCGCACTCGCCGCACGTGCTGGCGGCGCTGCGCCTCAACATCCTGCGGCTGCGCGTGCTTCGTCGCGCGCTGCGCGCGGCACGACCCGATGTCATCGTCAGCTTCACCACCACCACCAACCTGATGGTGCTGCTCGCCGTGACCGGCTGGCGCGTGCCGGTGATCGTTTCGGAGCGTGTGTTCGTCGCGGCGCATCCGCCGCGGGCGGCCTGGCGGCTGCTGTACCGCATGCTCTGCCGTCGCGCCGCGGCCGTGGTGGCGCAGACGCACCGCGGGGCCGACGACCTGGAGGCGCGACTGCAACGCGCGGTCGAAGTGATCCCCAATCCGGTGCGCGAGCTGCCGCTGGTCGGCGTGCGGCGAACTCCGCGCGGGCCGGGGCGGATCGTGCTGGCATCCGGCCGGCTGGAGGCGCAGAAGGGTTTCGACATCCTGATCGCCGCCTGGGCCACGCTCGCCGCGACGTACCCGGAGTGGCGCCTGCGCATCACCGGCGAAGGCTCGATGCGCGCAGCGCTGAGCGAGCAGATCGACCGGCTCGGCCTCGGCGCCAGCGTGGAGCTGGCCGGGTTCGACGACGACCTCGCCGGCGCGATGCGCGAGGC
>CALCWL010000373.1 GCA_937906285.1 uncultured Rhodanobacter sp.
AAGGATCCAGCCCGCATGCACGTAGCGCAGCGCTTCGGGTCGCGCGGCCTTGCGCAGAAAAGCGAGCAGCGCGACCACGACCAGCAGGGCTTCCAGGCCCTCGCGAACCAGGATGGTGAAGGCCCCCAGAAAGATAGCGGCAACGTCGCCCGCCGCATCGGTAGTGACCTCCTGCGCGCGTACCAATAGATCATCGACAGCGTCTGCCTGTTTCACCACCGACGCCATGGAAGCGCTGCTCGACAGCGCAGTGCGATAGGCGCCCATGGCTGTTTCGAGCTGAGCGCGCAGTGCACTGTCGTGTGCGTTAAGTTGCGGTTCGACCGGTTCCACACCATCGAGGTAGGCGGACAGTGCCAGTTGGGTGGCTTGCGTTTCCGCGCCGGCACGGTAAGCCGCCAGACTCGCCGCCAGTCGCGCTCGCGCTAGAGGAATGCCAGTCAAGGCTTCTTGCTGGATGACGTCCGGGTGAGCCCGCAGATAACCCACGATCGTCCGAGCACGCTCCGCGCCGAGCGTGGGCGTCAACTGCGCCACGCGCGCACGCGACAGCTCCTTCAGATCGGCGATCTGTGCCCGTGCGGCGGTGTCGTGTTGCCAAGTGTCGGCGCCAGTGACTGCCTCCTTGGTATAAGCCAGCGAGCCCACGTAGTATGCCAGTGCCCAACGGTCGTCTGAGGACAGTTGCTGCGCGTAGCTCGCCATCGGCGTGCCTTCCACGCCTTGGCTTATCACCTCATATAACGACAGCGCGCTGCGCTGATCGGCCCGCGTCTGATCGGTGAAGTTCACCGGCCGGGGCGACAGCTGCAGGCCAGCGGGCCCATCACCGTGTCCGGTGGCTCCATGACAGGCAGCGCACTGGGTTTGATAGAGCGTTGTCCCGCGGGTCAGATCGGGCGCGTGTTCTGGTGCGGTCGGCACCGGGTACGCCTGGAGTAGCGCATCGGCCAGCGCATGCGCCTGCGTAGCTACCTGAGCGGGTGTCGCCTTGGCATCGACCGAGGCCACCAGCGCATCCGCCTGTTGCAAGAGTGCCGGTGTGGCGACGGTCGGTGGTAACGCGGTGATGCGCGATCGCGCCGTTGCCGTGAACTCCCGCATCTCGGCGTACTCGGATGTGCTGATGACAGCGCCACTCTTCACCGCGCCTGCGTAATCGGTCGCTAGGTAATCAAGCATCTGCCAAGTCTGTGGAACCGAGGTCATCGCGTCCTGAGCTGTGACCGGGAAGGCCGTCATGCCGAACAGCAGAAGTATCGCCGTGAAAAGGCTGCGCAAAATATTGCGAATACGATTCATTGTCATTCAAGGATGATACTCGTCCTTGAGCAATTCGCCAGCACATCACCTCAGCCTGAGCGTCTGCCGATTCAGCACCAGCAACCGTGCTGCGGCATGCCCAGTCACAAGTTAAGGTCATCCAGCAGATTTGTGCGGCTCGGCGGGACGCAATTGAAGTCGCCGTCGAATCCCTCGGTGATCAGGGCGTCGGATCCACACCGCGTGGCCGCGCAGTTCTCAGGAATGCCGGTGGCGATGATGGATGTCCGGATAGTGCGGGTGGCTGTGCACCAGCGGTTCGTGCACGTGCGGGTGGGTGTGGGGCTCCTTGCCGTCCCACGGGAAGTCGTGGGCGTGCTGGTGGTGCTCGTCGTGGTAGTGGCGATGGCTGTGCGCCAGCGCCTCATGCGCGTGTTCGTGCGCATGCCGCTCGCTGACGTGCAGCCATACGCCGAGCACCATGAGCGCGCCGGCCAGCCAGAATACGAGCGGCGGATGTTCGGCGATCAGCAACAGCGACAAGCCGGCACCGACGAACGGAGCGGTGGCGAAGTACGCGCCGGTGCGCGCCGTGCCCAGGCTGCGCAGGGCGAGCACGAACAGCACCAGGCTCAGGCCGTAGCCGACGAAGCCGAGCACTCCGGTGGCGAGCAGGGGCAGCACGGCAGGGAGGCGGTAGCCCATCATCAGCGCCATGGTGAGCGTGATGATTCCGGCCACGCCGCCCTTGATCGCGGCGATCTGCACCGGATCGCCGCCGGCGACGGGGCGTGTCAGGTTGTTGTCGATCGCCCAGCACAGGCATGCGCCGGCGATCGCCAGCGCGCCCCACGGAACCTCGCTGCCGGCCTGGCGCTGCCAGGACAGCAGCACGCTGCCGGCAACGATCGCCAGCATGCCCAGGAACACGCGCCGATCCACATTCTCGCGAAACACCACCCAGGCGAGCACGGCGGTCAGCACGCTTTCCAGGTTGAGCAACAGCGAGGCCGTGGACGCGGGCGTCTGCGCCAGCCCCAGCATCAGCAGGATCGGGCCCAGCACGCCGCCGAACAGCACGGCGCCGGCGAGCCACGGCACGTCCCGCCGCGCCAGTGGCGCCTCGGCGGCCGGCTGGCGAAGCAACCGGCGCAGCACCAGCCACAGCGACAGGCCCAGCCCCGAGCCGGCGTACAGCAGCCCGGCCAGCAGCAGCGGCGGTGTCGTGTCCAGCAGCAGCTTGGCCAGCGGCGTGCTCAGGCCGAACAAGGCAGCCGCTGCCAGCGCCTGCAGGATGCCGCGGGTGTGGTGGTGTTTCGCTGTCATCATGGACTCAACTCCCGGGTGATCCGGCGCCGGCGGCGCGTGCAGCCACCCAAGCGCACGAGGATTGGTCAGTCGACCATGCTGTGGCTTTCGGCGGTGCCGAGCAGCTCGGGCTGCGTGGTGCTGCGCGCCCGCCGGTTCAGCAGCGGGTGCATGAACACCGCGGCGAGGATCACCGCCACGCCGGCGTAGAACCAGCCGTCCAGCTCATGTTGCTCGCCCAGCAGCACGATCGCCAGCACGATCGCGTAGACCGGCTCCAGGTTGGTCACCATCTGCGTGCCGAACGCGCTCATGTGCCGCAGCGCCACCAGCGCCAGGGTGAACGGCAGCAAGGTGCAGCCGAACGCCAGCGCCAGCAGCAGCAGCGCGTCGTGCAGGCCCGGCAGCACGAACAGCGCGCCCTGGTGCGGCAGCAGCGGCGCGAGCAGGGTGAGGAATACGGTGCCGGTTCCCAACTCGATGAAGGTCACCGTCAGCGGATCGCCGGATTCGACCATGCGCTTGTTGAGTGAGCCGAACAGCGCCACGAACAGCGCCGAGAGCACACCTACCGCGATGCCGATGCGCATGTCCACCGGCACGCCGCCGACCACCATCACCACGCCCGGCACCACCGCCACGCCGATCAGCAACTCGCGCGGATCGAACTTGCGCCGGGCGAGCCACGGTTCGATGAAGGCCAGGAACACCGGCCCCAGCGCGATGCAGGTCGCGCCCACCGAGGCATTGGACAGCTTGATCGCGGCATAGAACGTCAGCCAGTGCAGCGACACCAGCACGCCGATGCCGGCATATGCGCCGATCAGCCGCCATGACATCGCCCGCAACTGGCGCCGCACCCGCGGCACCATCAGCAGCGCACCGGTTACCAGCAGCATGCGCCACCACACCAGCGGCAGCGCCTGCAAGGTGATCAGCTTGCCCAGGATCGCGGTAAAGCCCCACAGCAACACGCAGAAATGAATCTGCAGACGAGCCTGATTGACGGGGAGCATGGGCGTACGCGCAAGGGAAGTCGCGGCATTCTAGCGCCATGCCTGGCACGACTCGCGTGCCCGTGCAGGAGCGCACCCTGTGCGCGATGCCTTTGGGTGTCGGGACGAAGCGTGGGGCACCGCGGTACGGTGCGCTCGCGCTTCGACGCCACGTGGTTTGAGTTTGTCTGCCGCTGTGGCAGATTGACCCGACCTGACTGCCTTGGGGAATCGCATGTCCAGCTTCCGCTCTGTCTGCATGGCGCTGTTGCTGCTGGGTGTGCTGCAGGCGATCTGCGGGTGCTCGAAGAAGCAGGAGGTCTCGCCAGCACCGGTCAGCGGAGAGCAGTCGAAGTCCGGGGCGATGCTGGCTTATGAGCACACGCTGCGGATCAAACTGCCGGAAGCGAAAATTGCCGATCGCCTGGCGGTGGCCCGGCAGGCTTGCGAGTCGGATCGATTCGGTGCCTGCAACGTTCTGCGCATCCGGCAGGATGAGCACTCGGCATCGCTGGTCGTGCGAATCGTGCCAGATGGCGTTGAGCCGATGGCGAAGCTGGCATCTCAAGACGGCACGGTCGGATACCGGCAGACCCGGGCCGAGGATCTCGCCGATGTGGTCACCGACAACCGGCGTCAGCGCGACTTGCTGGAAAAGCAAGCCCAACATCTGGCGGACCTCGCCGCGCGCAAGGACATGGCCGTTGCCGATCTGATCGCGCTCAGCCACGAGCAGGCCTCGGTGGAAAGCCAACTGCAATCGCTGCAGGCCGCTGGGGCAAATCAGCAGCGCCGGCTGGATACCAATCGGCTCGAACTGGAGTTCGACAGTAGCGATGCCCGCAGCGGGCGTATCGGTATCGGCTTTTCCGGCTTGCCCGACGAGGTGGCGGACGGCGTGGTCGATGCGTTGGGGCTGCTCGGCTACGGCTTGCCCTTTCTGATTCTGGCCTTCCCGCTGGCGATGCTGTGGCGCCGGCTATGGCGCCGGTTCACCCGCTCCGGACGGCAGCTGCACTGAACGTTGCCGGTTGGCGGACGGTACGGTCGTGCGGTGAAACCGCCGACAGATGGTCATTTCCCGCTTGATTGAGTCTTCTGGCCCGAGCCACGCAGTTGCATCAGCACCGCGCGGCAGGTGTTCTCGCCGCTGTCCTCGTTTTCGTGGCTGGGCGCGATCAACGCGATCAGTGCGGCCGCCGGTGCGGCGACGGCGCCCAGGGCTAAGGCGCCGGCGCCGCGCAGCAGCAGCGGCCCCTTCTGCACGCCGACGTCGGGGTGCTTGAGCGTGCCGCGAACATACAGCGGCGAGCGCAGGGAGAGGATGCGCAGGCCCTTGGTGTGCGGTTTCACGTCGAGGTCGAGTTTCTCGCTGGCGAGATTCACCGTGCCATCCACCTTGATCAGCGCGTCGTCGGTGTCGAACACGAACAGGCGCATGTCGAACAGGCCGTGCTTCGCGACCATGTCGGTGGCGGCGCAGTTGATTTCCACCGTCTTGTCGCCGAACAGCTTGCCGATGATGATGTTGCCCACGTTGAGGCCGGCGGTTTCCAGCAGCGTCTTGCTGATCGCGCCGTCGTTCATCAGCAGCTTCAGCTCGCCGTCGGCGCTGCCGAGCAGGGCGGCGATGGAATTGCCTTCGGCGGTGAGGTTGGCGTCGCCGTTGATCTCGCCGAAGCTGGTGCGCATCGGCGAGAACTGCGGGAACAACTGTTTCAGCTTCAGGTGGCGCGCATGCAGCTCCAGCACGCCGGGCATCGGCGCGCGGCTGCCGTCGAGGGTGATGTTGCTGCGCACGGTGCCGCCGGCCACGCCGAAGGTCAGCGGGTCGAGGTAGAGCGCGCCGTTGCTCAGCACGAGGTGCGTGTGCAGCGAGTCGATCGGCAGTGCCTTGCCGTGCTCGATGCGGGTGGCACTGAAGTCCACGTCGGCGTCCATGGTTTGCCAGCGCCCGGTGCGGAACGGCGCTACCGGCAGCAGCTTGTCGGTCGGCTGCGAGCTGTCGGGACGGTCGACCGTGGCGGTGTCGGAGTCCGCGCCGATCAGTGGCGCCAGGTCGGCGAAGCGCAGCAGGTTCGAGTGCAGCTTGCCGCTCAGTTTCGGTCGTTCGCCGCCAGTGACGAACAACAGGTCGCCGGCGAGGTCGCTGCCACCGACGTGGCCGCGGAAGTCCTGGTAGTGATAGCGGCCGGAGCCCTCGCCCAGCCTGGCGCTCAGGTGGCCCTCGGTGGCGTAGGGCGGCGTATCGGGCAGGGTGATGCCGGTCAGCGGGTACAGCTTGGCCATGCTGCTGCCGGAGAACCACAGGCGCAGGTCGAGCGCGCCCAGTTGCAGCGGATCGGTCAGCGTGCCGACCAGGGCGATGTGGCTGTCGCCGATGTGCACGTCGGCCTGCACCGGAAAGGGCTGGCTGGCATCCTGCAACGCCAGCACGGCACCGGTCTTGCCTTCGCCGGTGAGCGCACCGCCCTGGTACGTGCCGCTGGCTTGCCAGGCGAACTGGTAGCTGGTCGCGCTGGCCGATTTGTCCCTGGGCACTTCCGGCGCCTTGGCGGCGGCCTTGCCGGTGGTCTTCTGCGCCTGCTTGCGGGCGTCGGCGCTCTGTTGCGCCACGATGTCGTCGTAGGGAATCGCCGCCTGCAACGGTTTCACGGCGACCTTGAGCCTGGTCTGCGTGACCGCGTCATCCAGCCGGATCACGCCGTGGTCGAAACCGACCGAGCCCACGTCCAGATGCCATGCCGACGGCCCGGATTTCTTCGGTGGATTGAAGTGCCAGGTGGCGCGACCGTCCTTGTCGCGCTCCAGGTCGATGCTGGGGTTCACCAGTTGCACGCTGGGTACCTCGATGCGATGCATCAGCAGCGCCCACGGCGAGAGCCGGAAGCGCAGCGCATCCAGCTGCGCGAATGGCGTTTGCGCGGCCCAGTCGGGGTTGGCGATGCGGATGTCGCGCGCGGTGAACTCGGGCCACGGCATCCAGGCGGCGGGGCCGCTGCGGCTGCGGTCCCGGCGCCAGTCCAGCGTGAGGTCACCGTTGATGGAAAAGGGCCGGCCGATCGCCTGGCTGACCTTGTCGCCGATGAACGGCCGCAGCCGGTTCCAGTCGAACGTGGCGATGACGATCAGTGCCACCACGAGCAACGCCAGCACGACGCTGCCGATCACCACCAGTGACTGGGTGCCACGCTTCATGGGTTCGCTCCGCGGTCCGCGACCTGCGCACCGGGTTGGCGCACGCGCAGGTCATTCCACGGAAGTCATAACCAGGTCGATGACAAGGTTATGTGCTCGACCGTCGTTGCCGTTCAGCTTTTACCCGCCGGGGTGATAGCTGCGTTCGGTGTGGCCCTTCAATTGTTCCGGCCAGAAGTACACGGTGCGCAGGTTGCCGGTGGTGTAGCGCTCCGCCTCGTCGTTGAAGTGCGGAGAATCGGGGTGCCCGCTTTCGCCGCCGGCGGTGATCGCCCGCGCATGCACCTTCGGCCCGAATTCGACGGCAGCCACGAAGCTGTTGCCGCCGGTGCCGTAGTAGCGCTTGGTACCCGGCCAGCGATGCGCGCCGAACGAGGCCAGCGAACCCCAGCGCGAGGAGGTGAACGGCACCGGGATGCTGGGCTTGGCGTCGTCGAATTTCTGCACGATGTCGCCGTTGATGCGCTGGAAGCGGTTGATCTCGCCCCACGGCACGCCCCAGCTGCCGAAGTCCTGGGTCAGCCGGTCGGAGGCTTCGACCAGCGCATGGAGGCGCGCCTTGGCGCCGGCCTTGGCGGCCATCCGGTCGTAGATCGACAGGCCTTCGGCGGTGTCGGCCTTGCTCACTTCGTCCCACAGCGTGTCGCCCCAGAACACCGCCAGCGAGGTCGGCATCGAGGCGATGCCCCAGCGGTAGTCCCAGTCGCGCAGCAACTGGATCGGCCCGGCGAGTTTCGCGCGCAGGGGATCGTCGGCGGGCAGCGCGTCGTAGTCGGCGATCAGGATCGGCAACTGGCGCGCGAACGCGGGCAGGTAGGAGTCGAACGCGGCGGTGATCAGCGAGGGCAGGGTGACCTGCCTGATGTCGGTGAGCAGGCGGATCGCGTGCAGGCCGCGCGGGTTCTCGCCGAAGGTGTCCATGTAGCGCGGGTAGTCGGCCTGCTTCGGGCTGTACGCGCCGGCGGCGGAATACGGCCAATTGTTGGTGTTGAAGGTCCAGCCATTGGGCGGGTTCACCACCTGCGGCAGCTGGTCCAGCGGCGTCAGGCCCTGCCAGTCGGTGGCCGGATCGCTGCCGTCCACGGGTTTGGTGTAGTCGAAGCGGTTGTCGCGCCTGGGCACGAATTGCGGCAGCAGGAAGGCGATCTCGCCCTTGTCGTCGGCAAACAAGGTGTTGTTGGACGAGTTCGCCTTCAGCTCGGCGACCTTCATGTAGCTGGCGAGATCATGCGTCCTGGTGCGCAGCCAGCTCTGCTCCAGCGCGGGGATCGGCTTGTTCATCAGTGCTTCGGCGATCCACTTGCCGTCCGCCTCGCGCACGATCGGGCCGTGATGGGTGAAGTGCGCGGTGAACGTGCGCTGCGCCAGCGCACCGTTCTTGTCGCGATACGACAACGTGATCGGGCGCGAAGTCACCGGCCGCAGTTCCTTGCCGTAGCGGTAGAACAGCTTGCCGTCCCGGTGCACGATCGTCTCGGCGAACTCGTCGACCACGTCCACGCCGGTCGAGGTATGCATCCAGCCCACGTGCGGGTTGAAGCCCTGGTAGATGAAGAACTGGCCCCAGGTGACCGCGCCGTAGGCGTTCAGCCCCTCGTCGCTGGACATCTGCAGTTCGGAGCGGAAGAAGAACGAGGTGTGCGGGTTGATCAGCAGCAGCGCGTGGCCGTCGGCGGTGAGCTTGGGCGCGATCGCGATGCCGTTGGAGCCGGTCGGTTCGATCCAGCTGGGCTGCATGGGCACCTGCGCCAGCGGAGCATCGCCCGGGCTGCCGTAGAACGCCTTCAGCGGTGCCAGCTCCACCCGCTCGATGTCGCCGCCGATGCTGCCTTCGGTGAAGGAGAGCGCCATCCACGGCTCGAAACGGGTGATCACGCGCGGATGCACGTCGGGATGCGTGGCGAGGTAGTAATTGAGCCCATCGGCCCAGCTGTCCATCAGCTGGCGCAGCCAGCGCGGACTCTGCGCGTACAGCTTCTTCAACTCGACCGGATCGATGAACAGGCGCTGGCGCAGGTCCTGCCACAGCGCGGATTCGTCGGCGTCCTTCGCCTCGGCCAGCCGGCCCAATGCGATCAGATAGTTCGTCTCGACCCGGTTGAAGTCGTCCTCGGCTTGCGCATAGGCCATGCCGAATACGGCGTCGGCGTCGGTCCTGCCGTGCACGTGGGCGATGCCCCAGTCGTCGCGGGTGATCGTCACCGCCTGCGCCTGGCGTTCCCAGCGCGACTGCTCCGGCGTGGCCGCGGTGGCAGTTTGCAGCAGGCTCCATGCCAGCAGTGCGGCGATCGCCAGCAGGGTCGACGCCCTGTGCGCCCGCGCGATGCCGCCGAGGATGCGTGTATTCATCTGTTGCCCCTTGATGACCGACCGGTCTGCCCAGCGTAGCCCATTCCGCCAGCACCGCGCTGTCGCCCGCTCAGCTGCCGAAACGCTCGCGCAAGGCAGCACGGTGGCGTCGGCTGCAAGGGATGGTGGCACCGTCACGCATGGTCAGGCGGGCGTCGCCGGTATCCAAGGGCTCCATCTGGGCGAGGTAGTCGAGATTGACGAAATAGCCGCGGTGCACGCGCACGAAACGCGCCGGGTCCAGCCGCTCCTCGATCGCCGCCATGGTGCTGCGCAGCGGGTAGTCGCGACCGTGCACATGCAGGTTCACGTAATTGCCCGAGGCCTGCAGCCATTCGACCTCGCTGGCATTGAGCAGGAATTCCCGCCCCAGCTTGCGCACCAGGAAGCGTTCGGGCCGCTCGACCGGTTCGGCCGGCTGTCCCTCGTCGGGGGCGGCCAGCAAGCGCGCCTCGCCCTGCCAGCGGATCAGCCACAGGCGCGACAGGCACAGCAGCGCGATGATGACGAAATAGGTGCGGATGTCCTTCAGGTACTCGTAGCCGTAGTGCGCGCCGAACGCGTCGTGGGAGCCGACCAGCGCGTAGCAAAGCCAGCGCAGTGCCACCATGCCGGTGACGTGGATGAAGCTGAAAGGGATCGTGGCCAGCAGATGCCGCGGCAGGCTGTGCCGCCAGGTGTCGACGCGGAACGGCCAACGGCGCTCCAGCGCGATCACGAACGGGATCAGCGCCAGGATCAGGGCGGCGCTGCTGAACTCCCACACCCAGGGCTTCCATGCGTCCACGTCGGGATAGTCGGTCTGCGACACCAGCGCATTGAACGCGGCGTTGAGGATGACCACGGCCACCACGGCGCCGACTTCGATGGGCCGGTGCCAACGCTGAAAATCGTCGAAGCTGAGGCCGGGGCGTTCGTTCATCCGGCGATTCTACGCAAAGCCCCGCGACCCGTCCCTGCAGCCC
>CALCWL010000374.1 GCA_937906285.1 uncultured Rhodanobacter sp.
CTGGTACCACTTCAGCCACAACGGCAAGCGCGTCGAGACCGAGACCGACGACGATTCGATTGCGGCGCATTTCCTGCACCTGCTGCACGGCAGGAAGCCAAGCGAGCTGCACGCGCAGGCGCTGGACAAGTCGCTGGTGCTGTACGCCGAGCACGAGTTCAACGCCAGCACCTTCAGCGCCCGCGTCATCGCCGGCACCGGCTCGGACCTGTATTCGGCGATCACTGGCGCGATCGGCGCGCTGCGCGGCCCGAAGCACGGCGGCGCGAACGAGGTGGCGATGGAGATCATCGCGCGCTACCGCAACGCCGACGATGCCGAAGCCGACATTCGCGCCCGCGTCGATGCCAAGGAAGTGGTGATCGGCTTCGGCCACCCGGTCTACACCGTGTCCGATCCGCGCAACAAGGTCATCAAGGCCGTGGCGCAGAAGCTGTCCCGGTCCGCCGGCTCGACCAAGATGTTCGACATCGCCGAACGCCTGGAATCGGTCATGTGGGACGCCAAGAAGATGTTCCCGAACCTGGACTGGTTCAGCGCCGTCAGCTACCACATGATGGGCGTGCCGACCGCGATGTTCACGCCGCTGTTCGTGATCGCGCGCACCGCCGGCTGGAGCGCGCACGTGATCGAACAGCGCCAAGACGGCAAGATCATCCGCCCCAGCGCCAACTACACCGGCCCGGAAGATCAGGCCTACGTGCCGATCGACAAGCGCTAGGCAGCAGCGCGATACGGCGGGGAAGCCGGCCGGCTTCCCCGCCTGCGGGCGTCAGGGCCTGTCCCCGCGTTCTCCGGCGACGTGGCGCAGCAGGTCGCCGGGCTGGCAATCCAGCACCGTGCAGATCGCATCGAGCGTGTCGAAACGCACGCCCTTCACCTTGCCCTGCTTGAGCAGGGACAGGTTCGCCTCGGTGATGCCGACCGCCGCGGCCAGATCCTTGGACTTCATCTTGCGCCGGGCCAGCATGACGTCCAGTTCGATGATGATCGGCATCAGACGAACGCCCGGTTCTCCTCGGCGGCGCGCGTGCCCTCGCGCACCATCTCGGCCACCACGTAGGCGAGGGTGGCGGCGGTGAGCGTGCCCAGGAAACCGATGCCCAAGCTGAGCTGGTATTGCGGGATCTGGGTGGCGGCGACCAGCCTGGCGGCAAACCCTCCGATGAGGTTGGCCAGCAAGGCGTGACCCAGCCA
>CALCWL010000375.1 GCA_937906285.1 uncultured Rhodanobacter sp.
TGACAACGGCCGCGGCGGCATCGGCGGCGACGGCAACGGTTTGCGCGGCATGCGCGAACGCGTGCGCTCGCTGGGCGGCACGCTGGAGATCAGTTCGCCCTTGCGCGGCGGCACGACGCTGCTTGTGGTGGCGCCGCTGCCGGTGTTGCGATTGGTCGCCACCTCACCCCTGGGCGTCGACGGCGTGGCGGCCGCGTCGCAGGGCGGGCATTCGGCCGCCTGACGATCGAAGCCATCACGATGGAGCCGTTGCAATGTCGCTGAAGCAATCGCCGCGAGGTGCCGCATGATCCGCGTATTGCTGGCCGAGGACCAGGCGATGGTGCGCGGCGCGCTGTCGGCATTGCTGGGCATGGAGCCGGACATCGACGTGCTCGGCTCGGCGGCCGACGGGGAGGCGGCATGGCGCGAAGTGCAGCGCCTGAAACCCGACGTGCTGGTCACCGACATCGAGATGCCCGGGCTCACCGGGCTGGAGCTGGCCCAGCGCATCCAGCGTCACGACGAGCTGCCGGTGAAGGTCGTCATCGTCACCACCTTCGCCCGCTCCGGCTTCCTGCGCCGTGCCCTGGATGCCGGCGTATCGGGTTATCTGTTGAAGGACGCGCCGGCGGAGAACCTGGCCGAAGCACTGCGCATCGTGTATCGCGGCGGCCGCGCGATCGACCCGCAGCTGGCACTGGAGGCCTGGTCCGAGGCCGACCCCTTGAACGATCGCGAACGCCAGGTGTTGCGCCTCGCCGGCGAAGGCCAGGCCGCCGGCGACATCGCCGCAAGACTCAACCTCTCGCCCGGCACCGTGCGCAATTATCTGTCCGAGGCAATCGGCAAACTCGGTGTCGGCAACCGCATCGAGGCGTATCGGCTGGCGCGGCAAAAAGGCTGGCTGTAGGCATCGACAGGCGACGCGTGCGTCCGTGCTGCGGGATAATGACCTGTTTTCCCACACCGGCCGCACCCTTGAAGAAGTCCGATTTCGATTTCGACCTGCCGCACGAGTTGATCGCGCAGGCGCCGTTGCCCGAGCGCTCGGCCAGCCGTTTGCTGCTGCTCGATGTGGCGGCGCAGTCGCGGCAGGACCGCATGTTTCGCGAGCTGCCCGACTTCCTGCGGCCCGGCGATCTGCTGGTGTTCAACGACACCCGCGTGCTGCCGGCGCGGCTGTACGGGCGCAAGG
>CALCWL010000376.1 GCA_937906285.1 uncultured Rhodanobacter sp.
GATCTTGCGCTGCAGCTTGGTGGCGGAGATTTCCGCCTGCACCGCCATGAACTGCTCCAGGCGGTCTTCCTTCAATTCCTCGGAGACTGCACCGGGCAGCTCGTTTGCCTTCGCGCCGTCCACCGGCGAATAGGCGAACGCGCCGACGCGATCGAGTTCGGCCTCGCGCAGGAAATCCAGCAGTTCCTCGAACTCCGCGTCGGTCTCGCCGGGGAAGCCGACGATGAAGGTGCTGCGGATGGTCAGCTCCGGCACCTGGGCGCGCCAGTTGCGGATGCGCTCCAGCGTCTTGTCGATGTTGCCGGGACGTTTCATCAATTTCAGGATGCGCGGACTGGCGTGCTGGAACGGGATGTCCAGGTACGGCAGGATTTTTCCGTCCGCCATCAGCGGCATCAGCTCATCCACGTGCGGGTACGGGTAGACGTAGTGCAGGCGCGTCCACGCGCCGAGTTCCGACAGGCCTTCGCACAGCTCGGTCATGCGCGTGCGGTAGCTTTTCCCGCGCCACGTGCGCTCGGCGTATTTCACGTCGACGCCATAAGCACTGGTGTCCTGCGAGATCACCAGCAATTCCTTCACGCCGCCCTTGACCAGCTTCTCCGCCTCGACCAGCACCTCGTCGACCGGGCGCGAGACCAGGTTGCCGCGCATCGAGGGGATGATGCAGAAGCTGCAGCGGTGGTTGCAGCCTTCGGAAATCTTGAGGTACGCGTAGTGCTTCGGCGTCAGCTTCACGCCGGTATCCGGCACGATGTCGAGGAACTTGTTGCGCGTGGGCGGCAACGCCTCGTGCACCGCGCTCATCACGCTGGCGTAATCCTGCGGGCCGCTGATCGAGAGCACGTCGGGATACGCCTCGCGGATCAGCTCGGCGCGCTTGCCGAGGCAGCCGGTAACGATCACCTTGCCGTTCTCGTTGAGCGCCGTGCCGATCGAATCCAGCGACTCCTGCACCGCCGCGTCGATGAAGCCGCAGGTGTTGACCACCACCGCGTCGGCCTCGCCGTAGCTCGGCACGATCTGGTAACCCTCGACCTTGAGCTGGGTGAGGATGCGCTCGGAATCGACCAGCGCCTTGGGGCAGCCGAGGCTGACGAAGCCGATCTTGGGGGCGGGCTGGGACATGGCGTGCGGTTACCGGGAAGGGCGCGTAAACCGGCGATTATACGTGACGGCCGCACTCTCGCCGCTGCGGTTACCATCGGCGCATCACGAACTCATCGAGGCAGCGTCATGGGCCAGGACATCACCATCCCCACCGGCGGCACCCACTGCATCGGTGCCTACATGGCCACCGCCGAGGGCAAGCCCAAGGGCGGCCTGGTGGTGATCCAGGAAATCTACGGGGTCACCGCGCACATTCGCCGCGTGGTCGACCACTTCGCTTCGCTCGGCTACACCGCGATCGCGCCGGCATTCTTCGACCACCTCGAAAGCGGCGTGGAGCTGGCCTATGACCAGCTGGGCACCAACAAGGGCCGCAACCTGGTCAACGAGCTGGGACTGGATCGTGCGGTGGAGGATGTCGCCAGCGCTGCGGAGGCCATTTCCTCGGCAGGCAAGATCGGCACGGTCGGCTACTGCTGGGGCGGCACCGTGGCCCTGCTTGCCGCGCTTCGTCTGGGCCTGCCGTCGGTGAGCTATTACGGCGCGCGCAACCTGCCGTTCCTGCACGAGGTGCCCAAGGCACCGGTGATGTTCCATTTTGGCGAGAAGGACCAGCACATCACGCCGGAGATGGTGGAGAAACATCGCGTGGCGTTGCCGCAGATGGAAGTCTTCACCTACCCGGCGGACCACGCCTTCAACCGCGACGGCAGCAAGGCCTATCACGAGGCCAGCGCGAAGCTGGCATTGCAGCGCACGCTGGCCTTCTTCGACAAGCACCTGGCTGGCGCATGAGCGAGACGTTCACCCTCGATCCGCGGCTGGCCGCCGACACGCGCCTGCTCGCCTCGCTGCCGCTGTGCGACGTGCGCCTGATGGATGACGCACGCTACGGCTGGCTGGTGCTGGTGCCGCGCCGCGACGGCCTGGTCGAGATCGCCGATCTGGGTGAAGGCGAGCAGGCCACGCTTTGGCGCGAAGTGAACCGCGCCGGCGCCGCCCTGCGTGCGACGATGCCGTGCGACAAGCTCAATCTGGGCGCGCTGGGCAACATCGTGCGGCAGTTGCACGTGCACGTGGTGGCACGTCGGGAAGGCGATGCGGGCTGGCCCGGCCCGGTGTGGGGTCATGGCCAGCGCGAGCCCTGTGCCGAAGGCGCGCTGCACGAACGGATGGCCGCGTTGCGGCAAGCCCTGGCGGCACCCGGTTAGCGTGCCGGCCGAAGCGATCCAGTTCGAGCCGCTGGCCGAGGATGCGCTGCTGTTGCGCTTCGGCGATCGCATCGAACCCGTGCTCAACGATCGCGTACACGCCGCCGTCGCCGCGCTGCGCGACCTGCCTTCGCTCGAATGCGTGCCGGCCTATGCCAGCGTGCTGCTGCGGTTCGAGCCGGCGGCGTGGCAAGGCGACGATGCGACGAGTGCGCACCAGCGCGTGGAAGAGGCTGCGCGCATCACGCTGGAAACCGCCCACGCATCGGCCGGCACTGGCCGCATCCACGAAATCCCCGTGTGCTACGGCGGCTCGCAAGGCCCGGATCTGCACGCACTGGCGCAACATCTGGGCCTGTCCGATGAGGCGGTGGTCGCGCGCCATGCCGGCGCCGACTATCGCGTGGCGATGCTCGGCTTCGCGCCCGGCTTTCCCTACCTGCTGGGTCTCGATCCCGCGTTGGCCATGCCGCGCCGTCCCGATCCGCGCCCCCGCGTGCCCGCCGGCAGCGTGGCGATCGGCGGCCTGCAGACCGGCATCTACCCGACCGAGCTGCCGGGCGGCTGGCACCTGATCGGACGCACGCCGCTGCGCCTGTTCGATGCCGACGCGAGCGAACCCTCGTTGTTGGCCGCCGGCGATCGCGTGCGTTTCCGTGCGATCGACGCGGAGGAGTTCGCCGACCTCGACGCGGCGCAGCGCCGATGAGCGTGCAGGTGCTCAAACCGGGCCTGCTCGACACGCTGCAGGATCGTGGCCGCCCCGGCCACGCGGCGATCGGCGTGGGCCGTGCCGGCGCGATGGACCTGCCGGCCTGGCGCCTGGCCAACGCCCTGGTCGGCAACCGCGGTGACGAGGCCGTGCTCGAATGCACCCTGCTGGGGCCGACTTTGCGCTTCGAGCGCGCGGCGTGGATCGCCATCACCGGCGCGCCGATCATCGCCCGCGTCGACGGCACCGAACTTCCCGGTTGGGCGGCCTGCTGGCTGCCCGCCGGCAGCGTGCTGCAACTGGGCCGCATGGCCGCCGGTTGCCGCAGCTACCTGGCCGTGCGCGGCGGCTTCGACGTGGCACCCGTGCTGGGCAGCCGCAGCAGCGATCTGCACGCCAGGCTCGGCCGCGCGCTGCAAGCGGGCGACACCCTGCCGCTCGGCAACACGGTCACCGACGCGGCGCCATCGGATCATCCCCACGCCCTGCCGTGGCGGCTCGACCCGCAACCCTGGTTCGACTTTGCCCAGGCACCGCTCGTGCTGCTGCCCGGCAGCCACGACGCGCAACTCGACGAAGCCTCGCGGCGAGCGCTGCACGCCGGAACGTTCCGCGTCGGCAACGACAGCAACCGCACCGCCAGCCGCCTCGACGGCACACGCCTGCAGCTGCGCGCGCCGCTGGAGCTGATCTCCGAGGCGAGCCTGCCCGGCACCGTGCAGCTGCCACCTTCGGGGCAGCCGATCGTGCTGATGGCCGAGGCGCCGGTCACCGGCGGTTACCCGCGCATCGGCCAGCTCGCCGCGGTGGACCTGCCGCACCTGGCGCAACGCCGGCCGGGCGATCCCGTATGCTTTCGCCGTGGCACACTGGAGCAGGCCGCGAATCGCCTGCGGCGCCGCGAGCAGGCGCTCGACGCCTTGTGCCGGCAGATCGAACGACGGCTGCAACACGACGGATTCCTCTCCCGCATGACTGGCCCTGCATGACGCGCATCGACCTCAATTGCGACCTTGGCGAATCGTTCGGTGCCTGGCAGATGGGCGAGGACAGCGCGCTGCTGGACGTGGTCAGCTCGGCCAACCTCGCCTGCGGCTTCCATGCCGGCGACTTCATGACCATGCAACGGACGGTGGCCGCGGCGACCGAGCGCGGCGTGGCCATCGGCGCCCACGTCGCGCTGCCCGACCTGCAGGGTTTCGGCCGCCGCGAGATGCGCGTGACCCCAGCCGAGGTGCACGCGATGACGCTGTACCAGCTCGGCGCGCTGCACGGTTTTGCCCGCGCCGCCGGCGCGCGGCTGAGCCACGTCAAGCCGCATGGCGCGCTCTACAACATGGCGGCGCGCGACCGGGCACTGGCCGATGCGATCGTCGCGGCAATATGCAGTTTCGACCCGCGCCTGCGGCTGTTCGGCCTCAGCGGATCGGCGCTGGTCGACGCCGGCGCCGGGCAGGGCCTCACCGTGGTGGCCGAAGCCTTCGCCGATCGCCGCTACCGGGCGGACGGCACGCTGCAGCCGCGCGGCGAGGCCGGCGCGGTGATCGACGATGCGGAGCTCGCCACCGCGCAGGCACTGCGGATCGCCCTCGATGGCGCCGTTACCGCCACCGATGGCAGCACCATCGCCGTGCATGCCGACACGCTGTGCCTGCACGGCGACGGCGTCCATGCGCTGCGGCTGGCGCGCGGGCTGCGTGCGGGGCTGGACGCGGCCGGGGTGCGCATCGCCGCGCCGGGTGAGGCATGAACTACTGGCCCCTGCTCGGCGTGGCGGTGATCGTGGTCGGCTTCGCGCTGCGCTTCAACGCGGTGCCGGTGGTGGTGGTGGCGGCCTTGGTCAGCGGGCTGCTGGCGGGCTTGTCGGTGGCGGACCTGCTCGCCCTGCTGGGCAACAGTTTCGTGTCGCAACGCATGCTGCTGCTGTTCGTGCTGACCCTGCCGGCGATCGGCCTGCTCGAGCGCGCCGGCCTGCGCGAACACGCCCAGCGCTG
>CALCWL010000377.1 GCA_937906285.1 uncultured Rhodanobacter sp.
GGTGCTCACCTGCACCGGCGACCTGTCGCGCAACCGCCGGCTGGGCCTGGCGCTGGGCCAGGGCGTGGCGATCGACGAAGCCGTGCGCCGCATCGGCCAGGTGGTGGAGAGCATCCTCACCGCCGATGAAGTGGCGCGGCTGGCGGCCAAGCACGGCCTGGACCTGCCGATCAGCGCCGGCGTGCGCGCCGTGCTGCACGGCGAGGTCACTCCGGCCGAAGGGCTGAAGGCGCTGATGGCGCGCGAGCAGAAGCCGGAGTATCCGCGCGGACTGTTCGGCAACGACTGACGCCGGACTGGCAACGGGTGTCGCGGCCATCGCCGCATCCGGCACTCGCGCTGCTAAGCTCAAAGCATTTGGTCGTTGCCACGGAACGCATGCGGATGTCGCAACCGGACGAGAAGCAGCGCGTCGCCAACCCCCCGGCGGGCGACGAGGACACCTTGCCGCTGGCCTGGCGGCGACTGCTCGCCGCGCCCAAACCTGCGGCGAGCGCAGATGCCGGCGTGCTCGGCTTTTTCGTCGAAGTGGTGCCCGAGGAGGGCGCGGCGTTCGCCCGCGTCGACGTGGCGCCGGTGCTGCTCAGCGTGGCCGAGCACGGCCGCTACAGTCGTCCGGTGCCGCTGGACTGCCGCCATCTGGTGCAGGCTCCGCTGCAGCCGCACGAGCAGCGCCTGGCCGCCAGCGTGCTCGGCTTGCCGCTGAATGTGCGCAAGAGCCGCAGCTATGCCCGGCTCGGCGGTCACGTCGGCGACAGCCTGCTGGCCGAGGTGCTCGATACCGCGCCGTGCTTTCTCGGCGGCCTGGCCGGCCTGCGCCTGTCGCGCGGCAAGTCGCATCCGCTCAATTGGCACTGGCAGATGGAAGCCGACGGCAGCCAGCGCCTGCTGCCGCTGCTGCCGCACAGCCAGCGCCTGCTGCGCGTGGGTGCGTTGTGGTATCTCGACGTCGAGCGCGCCAGCGTGGGCCTGTTCGACGCGGCGGCCGAGGAAACCCAGTGGCTGGAGCTGCCTGCGCTGAAACACGAGCACGGCCGCCGCCTGCGCAACAAGCTGCCGAACAGCCGGCTGGCCACGCGCGTGCCGGTGCCGCAGGTGTTCGGCGATCTCAAGCGTTCGCAGTTGGCGCCCAAGCCTGTGTTGACCCTGCACGCGCTGACCCGGCACGCGCGGCTGGCCGCCGGTACGCCGCCGCTCGGCTATGCGCGGCTGGCCTTCGATTACGCCGGCGAGCGTTTGCCCGGCCGTGGCGGCGAGCCGCTGGTACGCCGCGTGCGCAACGACCAGCTGGTCGAAATCACCCGCCGCCGCGCCGAGGAACTCACCGCGATGGAGCAACTCGAACGTGCCGGACTCACCCCCGGCGTGGACACCGAGGGGTTGCCGTGGGACGTGGCCGAGACCCTGCCGGAGGACGCCTGGCTGTTCCCCGGCGCCGGTTATGCCGGTGCGCTGGAGGTCAACACGCCGGCGCGCTGGCTGGCCTTGCGTCCGAAGCTGGAGGAAGAAAATTTCCTGGTCGAATACGCACCCAGCTTCCCGTTCGAGGTGCTGGAGGGGCCGGTGCGTTGGTACGGCCAGGCGGCCGAGGACGTCGACGACCATGCCTTCGACCTGGAGATCGGCATCGAGCTCGATGGCCAGCGCCACAACCTCTTGCCGGCAGTGGCGCAGGCGCTGGCCGAGCACCAGTTGAGCCTGAGCCCCGCGGCGAACGAGCCGGAGGACGCCGTGTGGTACGCCCCGGTCGATGCACGCCGGCGCGTGCCGGTGCGCCTGCGCGAACTGCGCGGCCTGCTGGCGCCGCTGGCCGAATACCTGGAGAAGCCGCGCAAGGCGCTGCACCTGCCGCGGGTGCAGGCCGGACGACTGGAGGAGCTGGTCGCCGCCATGCCCGCTGGCGGCACGCTGCAGGCGGCCGAGCCGCTGCTGGGTTTCGCCGCACGCCTGCGCGACGCCGCCGCGCGCGCCAGCGATGCGGTGCCCGAAGGGCTCATCGCCGAGCTGCGGCCCTACCAGCGCGAAGGCCTGCGCTGGCTGAACGCGCTGGCCGAGGCCGGCGTCGGCGGCGTGCTGGCCGACGACATGGGCCTGGGCAAGACCCTGCAGCTGATCACCCACCTGTTGTCGCTCAAGCACGGCGGTGCGCTGTCCCAGCCCGCGCTGATCGTGGTGCCCACCAGCCTGATCCCGAACTGGCAATCGGAAATCGCGCGCTTCGCACCGATGCTGCGCGTGCTGACCCTGCATGGCCCGCAGCGCGCGGAAGACTTCGACCAGCTCGGCGCGCAGGACATCGTGCTGACCAGCTACGCCCTGCTGCCGCGCGACGTTGCCGCGTTGCGGCAGCAGTCGTTCGCGCTGATCGTGCTGGACGAGGCGCAGCAGGTGAAGAACCCGCGCACGCAGGCGCGCCGCGCCCTGCTCAGCCTGCGCACGCCGCGCTACCTGTGCCTCACCGGCACGCCGCTGGAAAATCATCTGGGCGAGCTGTGGTCGCAGATCGACCTGGCCGTGCCCGGCCTGCTCGGCGACGAGGGCGCGTTTCGCCGCCACTACCGCGTGCCGATCGAGAAACAGCGCGACGAGGAATGCCAGCAACGGCTCAACCTGCGCCTGGCGCCGTTCATCCTGCGCCGGACCAAGGCGCAGGTGGCGAAGGAGTTGCCGCCGAAAACCGAGATCACCCGCCGCGTGGTGCTCGAAGGCCGCCAGCGCGAACTGTACGAA
>CALCWL010000378.1 GCA_937906285.1 uncultured Rhodanobacter sp.
GCCGAACGGAATGTCGGTGATGCCGACCAGGCCGATGTGGCTGTTCTCGCCGTCGAGCAGGCGGCCGGTGAGCGGCTGATCGGCGTACTCGAACCAGTGCGCGCCGACCACCAGCGGGTTCGTCGTGGCGGCGGCGAGATAGCGCGCGTAGGCCGCGCCGCGTGCAGCCTCGTCGGCCACCGGTACCACGCCCGCACCGAGCGGACCACGGTCGTCCGAGCCGAAGTGGAATTCGCTGAGCAGCACCGGGCGATCCAGCGTCTGCATCAGCGCCATGTCGACGTGATGCTGCGGCAGGTCGGCATAGGCGTTGAAGCTGACCACGTCGCAATAATGCGCGCAGGCGGCGACCGCCTCGGGCGTGTACACCGCGAAACGTCCGCCCAGGAACAGGTGATGCGGATCGTGACGACGGATCGCCGCGGCCACGGTGCGGAAATAGGTGTCGGCGTAGCGGCGCAGCCAGTGGCTGTAGTCGCGGGCGATCGCGGGATGCGCCTCGTTCGGCGCGGGTGCCACGTAATCGCTAGCCTGCAGCGCATCCCATGAGTGCAGCGCGATGCCCCAGGCTTCACCCAGCGCCTGTGGCGTCGCGTACTGCTGGCGCAGCATCGCGATGAAGGCCCGCTTGGACGGGCTGTGCGCGTCGCCGGCGAGTGTGCCCAAGGCCAATCCCCAGCGTCCCTGCGGCCCCTCGCCGGCCCAGGCCAGTTCGTTGTCGGCGAAGTAGCCGAGCAGCCACGGATCGTCGGCCACGCCCGCGCTGGCCTTCGCCACCGCCGCCTCGGTGGCGGCGGCGAAGCGAGGGTCGAACGGATCGGGCATGCGGCCCCAGTAGTCGTAGCCGCTGGCGACGCTGGCATAGTCGCCGGCGATGTTGATCGAGCGCGTGTACGGCAGGCGGTGCGCGCGCCCCAGCGCCGCGTCGCTCCAGTTGCCGAGGGTGTTGAAGCCCCAGGCCTGCAACCGATCCAGCGTGCGTTTGCGCCAGGCGGCCCGCCAGCCGCTGCCGTCGATCCGGTGGAGATTGGCTGCGTAGAAATCGAACCAACGTCCATGGTTGAATTCGATGCTCTGGCTGGCGCGCTGGCCCGGGCGCCGGCTGTCGCCATGTCCGTAGAAGGCCGCCCAGTCGCCGCGATCGGGCGGCAGGTCGGCGAACATGAACTCGCGACCCTCGACGTAGCTGCGCCCGCCGCCGGCGTTGACCGCGTTGACGCCCAGCGAGAAGAACGCGTGGCCGTGGGGCGTCACCAGCCACCAGCGGCCACCCTGCTTTTGCACGTGGAACCAGCCGGTGCGATCCAGCGCCGGGCCTGCCTGTCCACCGTAGGCATCGGCGGCCGGGGCCGCGCTGCCCGCATCCGCGTGCACCGCCGCGCGCAACGCGGCATCGGAGCCGATCTTCTCCGGCCACTGCGCGCGGGTGGATTGCCCGTAACGATCGACGATGCCGGCGTAGGCCGCGTGCACGGTCGGCTCACCCGACCGCGTGCTGACGCCGCCGAGCAGCAGTGTCTGTTCCGCTTGCGGGGAGGGGATGCCGAGGCGGATGGCGTGCACGTGGTGCCGGTCCAGCGCGCCACGCACGGTGGTCGCCAGCAACACCCCGTGACCGTCATCATCGAACGGCATCGGCGGACCGACCTGCATGCCCTGTGCGCGCGGCGAGCTGGCGCGCAGCGGCACCACCAGCGTCTGCGCCGGCCCCGGCGGCAAGCCCACGCGTGCCTGCAGGCGACCGTCGGCGCTGTCGATCTCGACATCGAGGGTGACGGCCCACGGCATCGCGTTCTGCACGCGCAGAAGCAGCTCGCCCTGGCCCGACCAGTCCCATGTCCCGCCGCGCGGCACGAGCACGATCGCCGGCCGCGCGGCCGGCGCAAAGGTGTAGCGGCGCTGCGCCACGCCGTCGGCAGCGTGCTCGATGCCGCCCACCCGCCGCACCTGTTCCAACTGGATGGTGCCGACCACCTCGCGGCGTGCCGCGTCCGCGCCGGCAGCGTGACCGACGGCCAGCAAGGACAGACCGAGGCAGGCAACCCACGCACGCGCATTCATCGACGATGGCCCCCGCCGGCAGCAACCCGCCGCCAGCCTACGTCAGCGGATGCCGGCGCACCCAGCGCCGCCAGCCGTAATACACCGGCACGCCCAGCGCGATGATGACCAGGCTCATGCCGGCGTCGCGCGGAGCGTGGATCGCGCTGGCCACGATCACGCCGAACACGGTGACGACGAAGATCAGCGGCAGCAACGGGTAGAACGGCACCCGGTACGGCGCCGGCTCGTCGATGAAATGCTTGCGGTACCAGAACAGCGTGCCGATGCCGAACACGTGGCCCAGCCACTCGCCGACGGTGGTGTAGTTGAGCAGCTGGCCGAAGGTGCCGGACAGCGCCAGCACCACTGCCCACGCCCCGAGCACGGCCAGCGCCACCTGCGGCGCGCGGGTGCGCGGATCGACCCGCCCGGCGGCGCGAAAGAACACCCCGTCGGCGCCCATCGTCTGCAACACGCGCGCGCCGCCGGCCACCGCGATCGCACAGTAGCCGAAGGTGGAACAGGCGATGCCGACCGCGATCACGGTGGCGCCGTGCTCGCCGAACAGGCGGCGCA
>CALCWL010000379.1 GCA_937906285.1 uncultured Rhodanobacter sp.
GCGGCTGAGCACGCGCTCCACGTCGTGGTTGGAGATCGCCCAGCACGGCCAGCCCTCGGTCATCTGCGCCTCCAGCTGGCGCACCGTGCCGCGGATGTGCGCCGCGCTGAAATCCTCGGTGAGCAACTCGAAGCTGTAGCCCATGTGCAGCCGGCCGTGCATGGTGTACTCGGCCATCGTCCCCAGCGAATCCTCCGAGGAGATCTCGCCCAGCGCCGCCACGTCGGCATAGCCGTCCATCAGCGCACGCAGCTCGGCGAGGAAGCCCAGGTTCTCCGGCTGCGTGTTGTTGTAGTAGTGGTACTGGAACGCGTACGGATTGGCCGGGCTGAAGCCGCGGCCCACGCGCTGCTCGCTTGGCTTGGGCGGGTTGTCGCGCAGCTGGCGGTCGTGGAAGCAGAAGTTGATCGCGTCCAGGCGGATGCCGTCCACGCCCTTGTCCAGCCAGAAACGCACATTGTCCAGCGTGGCCGCGCGCACGTCGGGGTGGTGGAAGTTCAGGTCCGGCTGCGAGGCGAGGAAGTTGTGCAGGTAGTACTGGCCGCGGCGCGGCTCCCACTGCCATGCACTGCCGCCGAACAGCGACAGCCAGTTGTTCGGCGGCGTGCCGTCGGGCCGGGCGTCGGCCCACACGTACCAGTCGGCCTTCGGGTTGTCGCGGCTCTGCCGGCTTTCGCGGAACCATGCGTGCTCGGCCGAGGTATGGCTGAGCACCTGGTCGATCATCACCTTCAACCCCAGCCCGTGCGCCTTGTGCAGCAGGCGGTCGAAATCCTCCAGCGTGCCGAACAGCGGATCGACCTCGCGGTAATCGGCGATGTCGTAGCCGAAATCCGCCATCGGCGACTTGAAGAACGGCGCCACCCAGATCGCGTCCACGCCAAGCTCGGCCACGTAGTCGAGCCGCTCGACGATGCCGGGCAGATCTCCCACCCCGTCCCCGTCGGTGTCGAGAAAGCTGCGCGGGTAGATCTGGTAGATGATGGCGCCACGCCACCACGGGGCATTGCTCATTCGCCTGTCCATGCCGTTGCCACCCGGGGCTGCAGGACACGCCGCGTGGCGAACCTGTCGGGGTTGGCGAGCAGCTTAGCGGCTGCAGACAGGCCTGCCGCGATCGTGCATACGTATTCATGGATCGCCGCTGCCGCTACGCAGCATCAGTGGCTACCACGGCGTTTGGACGTCCAAACGAACAGCGGCCGGAACCGGCGCACGCCGCGCCGCGCCTGCATTCGCGCCGCTCCGGCATCGACGCGCAGCGTCCGGCGCAGACATGCCGCTTCGACAGGCCGCGACGCCCCGGGCGAGGCCTTGCGACGCGGCGCAGCAGAATGAATACGTATGCATGAACGGCTCGCTCCGACGCAGCCGTCCTAACATCGGCCTCACGGAGTCGACCGCCGCATGTTCGACGGCAGCGGCCCGCGAGTTCCGAACAGACCATCACGATCGTCACAAGACCTGCAGTACTTACCCTGGGAGGGGACAACGGTGATACTCAAACACAACGTGCTTGCCTTGGCGCTGGCATCGGTCGGTTTCTGCGCATTCATTCCTGCCCACGCTGCCGCCCCGCGGGCCAGCAGCGCGACCGCTGCGCAGGACACCCAGGCCCAGGACGCCCAGACCCAGGATGCGACCACGACGGATACCAAGGCCGACAAGGATCGCCGCCGCTCCGCCAAGGACAACGCCAAGCAGCTGCAGGCAGTCGAGGTGAAGGGCTTCATCAGCAGTATCGAGAACTCCACCGCGCTGAAGCGCAACGCCAGCACCATCGTCGAGGCGGTGTCCGCCGAGCAGGTCGGCAAGTTGCCGGGCGTGTCCATCGCCGATGCGCTGGGTCGCCTGCCCGGCCTCGCCGTGCAGACAGTCAGCGGCCGTCCGCAGGTGCTGACCATCCACGGCCTGGGCCCCGACTTCTCCACCGCGCTGATCAACCGCGACGTGGAGTTCGACCAGTACCCGTCGAGCTGGTTCGACAACGTGGTGGTGCACCTGTCGCCGTCGGCAAACCTGATCGGCCAGGGTCTCACCGGCACGGTGGACATGCATACCATCCGCCCGCTGGACAAGAACGGCCCGGAGGCGGCGATCAACGCGCGCTACATCTGGAACGGCATGTCGCAGCTCGCCGACGGCCCGGGCGTGAGCAACAAGGGTCACAACGTCAACGGCGTGTGGGTGCACCAGTTCGCCAACAACACGCTGGGCGTGACGCTGGGCGTGGACCTGGAAGACAGCCCGTCGCAGATCGAGCATCAGCAGCCGTGGGGCTACCCCACCGACGCCAACGGCAACTACGTCATCGGCGGCTCGAAGAACTACGGCATCACCGATTCGATGAAGCGCAGCGGCCTGCTCGCCACCGTGCAGTGGCGGCCGAACGAGCACTACACCGGCACCGTCGACCTCACCTTCGACGATTTCAAGGAAGTGCAGCAGGCCAAGGGCATGGAGTTCCCGCTGTTCTGGAGCTCCGCGCAGCTGCAGCCGGGCGGCACGGTGCAGGACGGTTTCATCACCAGCGCTGCGTACACCAACGTCAAGCCGGTGATCCGCAACGACTACAACCGCACCAAGGCGCGGGTCTACAACTTCAACTGGGACAACCAGTTCACCATCAACGAGAACTGGTCGATCGACGCCGACGTCAACTACTCGCGCGCCACCCGCGACGACATCAACCTGGAGAGCTACTCCGGCACCGGCTTCACGGCGGCCAACGGCGCACTCGACACGATCGGCTTCAACCAGATCGACAGCGGCCTGTTCTATTTCTTCCCGACGCTCGACTACACCCAGGGCGTCGTGCTGACCGATCCGCAAGGCTGGGGCGGCGGCAACGACGTGGTGCAGGCCGGCTTCATCAACGCGCCGCACACCGTCGACTACCTTGCCAACCTGCGCCTCGCCGCGCAGCGCAGCTTCGCCAGCGGCCCGATCGCCAGCGTGGAATTCGGCGTGGCGCACAGCACGCGCAACAAGACCTACCACATCGACCAGAGCTTCCTCACCCTGGGCGGCGGCACCATCAGCGGCGGCACCGCGGTCACCACCGCGCCGTTCAGCGGCACACCATGCAGCCCGCTGGCGTGGATGGGCGTGGCCTCGCAGCTCTGCTACAACCCGTTCAACCTGCTCGACAGCGGCACGCTGCAGAGCGTGCCGACCTTCGGCTCCTCGCTGAACCTGCCGCCGAACTGGGAAGTGCGCGAGAAGACCTTCACCCCGTTCGTGCAGTTCAACCTGGACACCTACCTCGGCGACGTCGGGCTGCGCGGCAACTTCGGCGTGCAGGCCTCGCACACCTCGCAGCGCGCCACCGGCGAGCGCGTGGCGCCGGGCAGCGCGGTCACCGGCAATGCGATCACGCTGATCCCGGTGGTGGGCAGCACCAGCTTCAACAAGTTCCTGCCCAGCGCCAACCTGATCTTCGGCCTCACCGCCAGCGATGATCTGCGCGTCAGCGCCGCGCGCACCATGGCCCGCCCGCGCATGGACCAGATGAACGCCAGCATGGCGGTGAGCGGCAACATCACGCACCTGACCAGCACCGACCCGAACCAGGCCTATTTCAGCTCGTCCGGCGGCAACGCCAAGCTCAAGCCGACCATGGCCGACAACTACAACGTCAGCTACGAGCACTACTTCTCCGGCGGCAACAGCTACGAGTGCAGCTCCGCCGACCAGAAGAACTCCGACCTGTGTCGCGGCAGCGGCGGCTACGCCGCGTTGTCGGGCTACTTCATCAAGCTGAAGGATTACATCAACCCGAACGCGGCCTACCTGTACGACTTCAGCTCGTTCCTGCCGTTCGGCCTGACGCCGGATCAGCTGAGTCAGCTGGGCACCACGCTGGGCACCGTCTCCGGCCCGACCAACGACGGCCGCGGCTACGTGAAGGGCGCGCAGCTCACGCTGAACCTGCCGTTCAACCTGATCGCCCAGCCGCTGAACGGCTTCGGCGTGATCGTCACCGGCAACCGCACCAAGAGCTCGCTGGTGTACCCGGGCAACTCCGACCCGATCACCGTGCCGGGCCTGTCCAAGTGGGTCGCCAACGGCACCTTGTACTACCAGCACGACGGCTTCGAGGCGCGCATCAGCGACAGCTACCGCTCCAGCTTCCTGGGCCGCGTGTCGGGCATCAGCGCCAGCCGCATCGAGCAGACCATCCAGGGCGGCAGCACCTACGACGCCCAGGTCAGCTACAGCTTCGACTCCGGCTCGCTGAAGGGGCTGACCCTGATCGCGCAGGGTTCCAACCTGTCCAACAAGACCTTCACCACGTTCCAGAACAACGACCCGCGCCAGGTGCTGACCTGGGAACGCTACGGCCGCATGTACGAACTGGGGGTCTCCTACAAGTTCCAGTAAGACCGAGCAGCACACCTGCTCCCCTGCGGGCCCCGTTGTGCAAGATCAACGGGGCCTTTTTTTTGACAGGCGCGGCGGCGCGGGTTACTTCAGGGCCGGACGCAAGCGGGGAAACGGCAACGGCATGAACGCAGCACCCATCCAACGCGTGGTGATCGTCGGCGGCGGCACGGCCGGCTGGATGACGGCCGCCCTGCTCGCCCGGGCGCTGGGCAAGGCGGTGCAGATCCGCCTGATCGAGTCGGACGAGATCGGCATCGTCGGCGTGGGCGAGGCCACCATCCCGCAGATCCGCCACATCAATGCGTTCCTCGGCATCGACGAGGACGACATGCTCAAGGCCACCCACGGCACGTTCAAGCTGGGTGTGCAGTTGAACAACTTCGGACGGCTCGGCGACTCCTACCTGCACGCCTTCAGCGACATCGGCCTGCCGCTGGGGCTGATCGGCTTCCATCACTACTGGTTGCGGAACCGCCGGCGCGATCCCGACAGCGACCTGTGGGCCTACTCGCTCAACACGCAGGCGGCGAACGAGCACCGCTTCGCGCGCATGGAGAAAGTCGGCGACACGCCGCTGGGCGGCATCAAGTACGCCTACCACTTCGACGCCGGCCTGTACGGCCAGTACCTGCGCAAGCGCTGCGATCCGGCCGTGGTCACGCGCACCGAAGGCAAGGTGGTGGAGGTGAAGCTGCGCGAGGGCGACGGCTTCATCGAATCGGTGCGACTGGCCAGCGGTGAGCGCATCGAAGGCGATCTGTTCATCGACTGCTCGGGCTTCCGCGGCCTGCTGATCGAAGGCGCGCTGCACACCGGCTACGAGAGCTGGCAGCACTGGCTGCCGTGCGACCGCGCGATGGCCGTGGCCTGCGCGCGCAGCGAACCGCTGTGGCCGTACACCCGCGCCACCGCGCGCAGCGTCGGTTGGCAATGGCGCGTGCCGTTGCAGCACCGCACCGGCAACGGCCTGGTCTACGCCAGTGCGCACCTTGGCGACGACGAGGCCGCCACGACACTGCTGGCCAACCTCGACGGCGAGGCGCTCGGCGAGCCGCGCCCGCTGCGCTTCACCACCGGCATGCGGCGCAATGCGTGGCAACGCAACTGCGTGGCGCTCGGCCTCGCCGCCGGTTTCATGGAGCCGCTGGAATCGACCAGCATCCACCTGATCCAGTCCGGCATCAGCCGGCTGCTGGCGATGTTCCCCGACCGCCAATGCGATCCGGTGCTGGTCGACGAGTACAACCGCCAGACCCGCTTCGAGTACGAAAGCATCCGCGATTTCCTGATCCTGCATTACAAGGCCACCGAGCGCGACGACACGCCGTTCTGGCGCCAGTGCGCGGCCATGGAGATTCCGCCCGGACTGGCCCGCAAGCTGGCGCTGTTCCGCGGCCACGGACAGATTTTCCGCGAGCGCGAGGAACTGTTCACCGAAGTCGCCTGGCTGCAGGTGATGATCGGCCAGCGCATCGAGCCGCAGGCGTATCACCCGCTCGCCGACGCACTGGATGCGACGCAACTGGATGGCTTCCTCGGCGACATCCGCACCCTGGTCGGCCGCGCCGCCGCCAGCATGCCCGACCACGCCCGCTTCGTCGCCGACCACTGCCGCGTCGACCCCTAGAAGGAGACCTCGCCATGCCTCGATCACGCCTCGCCCTGCTCGCCTTGCTCGCCCTGCTCATCGCCGGCCCGGCAATCGCCGCCACCAGGCCGGCACCCGCGGACACGAAGCCGGCCGCCTCCGACGTGTGGTACGAAATCTTCGTGCGCAGCTGGGTCGACACCAATGGCGACGGCATCGGCGACTTGAACGGCGTCACCGCGAAACTCGATTACCTGCAATCGCTGGGCGTCAGCGGCATCTGGCTGATGCCGATCAATCCCTCGCCCAGCTACCACGGCTACGACGTCACCGACTACCGCGGCATCAACCCCGAGTACGGCACCCTGGCCGACTTCGACCGCCTGCTGGCCGAGGCGCACAAGCGCGGCATCAGGATCATCATGGACCTGGTCATCAACCACAGCAGCAGCGAGCACCCGTGGTTCAAGGCCGCGCGCGATCCGGCCAGCCCGTACCACGACTGGTACCAGTGGTCGAACAGGCACACCGATCTCGATGCGGTGAGCGCCACCGGCTCGCCTGCGTGGCACGCGCTGGGCAAGCAGCACTACCTCGGCATCTTCGTCGACCAGATGCCGGACCTGAACTTCGACAACCCGGCCGTGCGCAAGGAGATGATCGACATCGGCCGGTTCTGGTTGAAGCGCGGCGTCGACGGCTTCCGCCTCGACGCGGCCCAGCACGTCTATTACGACTTCGAGAACCAGCGCCACGACCCGAAGATCCTGGCGAAGAACCTCGCCTGGTGGAGCGAGTTCCGCCACGGCATCGACAGCGTCGATCCGCAGGCTTATGTCGTGGGCGAAGTCACCCGCGACACCGAGGCCGAGCTGGCGCCGTGGTTCAAGCCGCTCAGCGGCGTGTTCAACTTCCCGCTAGCCGTGCAGCTGATCGAAAGCGCCCGCAGCGGCCACGCCGGCAAGCTGCCCGCCCTGCTCGACGGCACCACGCAGGCCTATCACGCGGTCACCGGCAAATACGGCATGGACGTGCCGTTCCTGTCCAACCACGACCAGGAACGCGTGATGAGCCAGCTGCACGACAACCCGCAGCAGATGCGCATCGCCGCCGCGATGCTGCTGACCCTGCCCGGCGAGCCGTTCATCTACTACGGCGAAGAACTCGGCATGCGCGGCAAGAAGCCCGACCCCGACCTGCGCGAGCCGATGCGCTGGTATCGCGACCCGCAAGGCACCGACCAGACGCACTGGAAGGCTTTCAGTGCCGGCGACGGCCCGGACATCACCGTGCAAGCGCAGCAGGATGATCCGCACTCCCTGCTGACGCGCTATCGCGAACTGATCGGCTGGCGCCGTCACATCGGCGCCTTGCGTGATGGCGCGCTGACCACGCGCGACTTGGGCAACCCGCAATTAATCGCGTGGGAGCTGCGTGATGCGCACGGTGCGGTGCTGGTGGTGCACAACCTGTCCGGCAGCGCGCAAACCATCCGGCTCGCTGCACACGACCTGCAACGCTATGCCGGCGTGCGCGCCCGTACCGAGGACGCGACTACGCTGGCGCAAGGTGTGCTGCACCTGCCGGCGTACGGCTCGGCGGTGCTGCAAACGGCATCGGCCAGCACCAAGTGAATCGCGAGAACCGCCACCACGGCAGGAGCCCGCTCGCGGGCGATGCTCTGGCTTTGCCGGATCCCGAACCCGCCATCCTGAGCTTGTCGAAGGACCGAATCCCGAATTCCGACCCAAGAGCATCGCGCGCGAGCGGGCTCCTGCGGAAGGGACATGGCTCCCACTCGAACGCAAGCCTGCACCGACCCCACTGCGGAGCCCACTCATGATCCGATCGTCCGCCCTGCTCGCCGGCATCTTCGCCACGATGCTCGCGCTCGCCCCAGCCGTCCCGGCCATGGCCAAGGCACCCACCACCTCCTCGACAACGAGTGAGCGCATCGACATCCCCACCGACACCGGCAGTGTGCGCATCACCCTGCCCGCCGCCAACGTCGTGCACCTGAGCGCGCTCGTCGACGGCAAGTCGCCGGCACGTTCGATGGTGATCGACCCCGCGCTCGCATCCGCGCCGACCGGCGCCGGCGAAGCGACCACGGCGCTCACGCTCGACTCGCCGCAGGTGCGCGTGCGCTACGACCGCGCCGCGCACAGCCTGTCCATCGCCGACGCGCAGGGCCACGTGCTGCTGCACATCGCCGACGTCAGCGCGCTGGCGCACGGCAAGCTCAGCCTCGGCCACGCGGCCGGCGATCCGATGTATGGCGTCAGCGGCTACGACGCCTTCACCAGCGATGTCGGCGCCGGCATGCTGCGCCAGGGCAAGCTGGAGGCCAAGGCCGGCGAGCAGGGCTGGGCCGGCGCGCCGCTGGCGTGGAGCACCGCCGGCTACGCCGTGCTGGCCGACATCGACGGCGGCCGTTTCACGCTGGCGCCCGCCAGCATCGACATCGCCGCACCCGAGGCGGCGCCGCTGGATGTCTACGTGATCGTCGGCGCGCCCAAGGCGATCTTCGCCGCGGTCGCCGACTTGAGCGGCCACACGCCGCTGTTCCCGAAATGGGCGATGGGCTTCACCAACAGCCAGTGGGGCATCGACCAGAAGGAACTCCTGCAGATCGTCGACACCTACCGCGCCAGGCACATCCCGATCGACAACTTCACCCTCGATTTCGACTGGAAGGCCTGGGGCGAGGACAACTACGGCGAGTTCCGCTGGAACCCCGCCAAGTTCCCCGACGGCCCCGGCGGCGCGCTGGCGAAACAGCTGCACGCGCGCGGCATCCAGCTCACCGGCATCATGAAGCCGCGCCTCCATGTCGACACGGTGGAGGGACGTTACGCGACGGAGCACGATTTCTGGGTACCGGGCGAGAAAGTCAGCGACGACTACTTCTCGCACAAACCGGTGAAGAACATCGACTTCGACATCCCCGCCGCGCGCACCTGGTTCGCCGAGCTGGCGATGAAGTACGGCTTCGACCAGGGCATCGTCGGCTGGTGGAACGACGAGGCCGACACCACCGGCAGCGACACCGAGTTCATGAACATGCAGCGTGCCTTGTATGAGGCACAGCGCGCGCAGAGCAAGCTGCGCGTGTGGTCGGTCAACCGCAACTTCTGGCTTGGCTCGCAGCGCTACGCCTACGGCCTCTGGTCGGGCGACATCGACACCGGCTTCGCCAGCATGGCCGGCCAGCGCGCGCGCATGCTCAGTGCGATCAACGTCGGCGCCATGCAATGGGGCATGGACGGCGGCGGCTTCAAGGGCCACCCGTCGAACGAGAACTACGCACGCTGGATCCAGTTCGGCGCGTTCACGCCGATCTTCCGCGTGCACGGCGCGTTCGACGAAAAACGCCAGCCCTGGGTCTACGGCCCCGTCGCCGAGAAAGCCGCCACCGCGGCGATCCGCCTGCGCTACGCGCTGATCCCCTACATCTACAGCTACGAGTACGCCCGCCACGTCGACGGCGTCGGCCTGGTGCGTCCGCTGCTGTTCGACTGGCCGCACGATCCGAAGGTCGCCAACGACGTCGACAGCTGGCTGTTCGGCGATTACCTGCTGGTCTCGCCGGTAGTGCAGCAAGGCCAGACCGAAAAACACATCTACCTGCCCGCCGGCACCTGGCTCGACTGGTTCACCGGCAAGTCCTACGCCGGCGGCCAGACCATTACCCTGGCAGTGGACGCCACCCGCTGGAGCGACATCCCGCTGTTCGTGCGTGAAGGCGCCATCGTCCCGACCCAGGCGGTGCAGGACTACGTCGGCCAGAAACCCGTCACCGAAATCTCGCTCGACGCCTTCCCCACCGACCAGCGCACCAGCTTCGACTACTACGACGACGACGGCAGCACCTACGCCTACGAACACGGCGCGTACTTCCGCCAGTCGCTGTCCCTGCAGCAACACGGCGACACCGTGATCTTCACGACCGCCCTACCCGAGGGCAGTTTCCGGCCGGCGCTGCGCAGCTACCTGTTGAAGATCCACGGCTACGCCGCGCAGAACGTCAGCCTGGACGGCAAGCCACTGGCCACGCAAGCCGACACGGCCGGTCTGCAAGGCGCCACCACTCCCGGCTGGGCCAGCGGCCACGACCGCTTCGGCGCCGTCACATGGGTGCGCCTGCCCGCCGGCAAGAGCGTGACGATCACGCTGCACGAGGGGCGGTAAACGCGCGGCGCCCGCACGCGGCGAGCTCCACACGCCAACTCCGCGAAGCACCTGCCCCAGCGGTCGAGGGATCGGCCAACCGGGTTCCCCGCAAAGCGAGCAGTCGAGCTTTCGCCTCTGCAGGAGTGGCGTCACCACGCCGGAAGTCCCGGCCGCCCCGCAGCGGCCGCGATCCAATGCACGGAAACGGAGCGCACACCGCTTGCGCCGGAACAGTCACAGCGTTTACGCCGTTACACCCTCATATGTGCACCGGTAATTCATACCGCCCGAAAAGTTGCTGATAACAACGAAAAGGGCCCGCACCAAGTTCCGCCCACCATCCGCAAGCCCATGATCCGGCGCAAGAATGCCTCGCTTGTGCGAGCACCCGCACCGCCGCATACTCGGCGCAACACCTCACTTTCGGGGGCTACTGAGCGTTAGGCTTTACAGGGGGTTCTGAATGTTCTGCGTTAAATGCGGGAATGAAGCAGTTGCGGAGGCGGCATTTTGTGGGCATTGCGGCACTCAAATGTCTGTTCTCGCAAGCGCACCGCCAGTTGGCGCAGCCACTGCGTCCTCAACGCCTCCACCCGTTTCGGTCATGGCCCCACCTGCGAATCAGGTTCGCCCTTGGGTGCGCTACTGGGCACGCATGTTCGATATCTACGTGGCTGCGATCGTCGTCGGCATCACGGTGGGCGTAGCCGCTCCTCACGCACTCGACCAACCAGGCAGCGACCAACTGTTTGGTGTTGCCGTCATCTTTTTTTGGGTCTTCATCGAGTCACTTCTTCTATCCACAATGGGCACCACGCCTGGAAAGTGGCTCTTTAAGACACGTCTTGTCGCCCCGTCAGGCGGAAAGCCGAGTTATTCCGCAGCAATCTCCAGAAGCTTCAAGGTATGGTGGCGTGGCCTTGGCATTGGATTCCCAATTGCAAGTCTTATCACGCTCATAGTGGCGCACGGAAACCTTACGAAAACTGGCATCACCACGTGGGACAGAGATGATGGCTTCACCGTTGTTCATGATCGCATCGGGCCGGTACGTATAATTTTTGCCGTCATAGCGTTTTTGTTGTTTTTCATTCTCGTTGTTATCGGCACTGTAGGCGCCGCCTAACCACTCATTCGAGGCGGACGGCTACGCCGCCGCTCAATTCCAGCGTTAGGCCTCATCGGAACAATCATGCTCGATCCCGAAAAAGTGCTCGCTGGCGCGCGCTCCGCGGTCAATTTCAATCCTCGCGACTTGGCCAGGGAATTGGCGGCTTACGGGGAGGAAAATGCAGCGGACAAGCTCCTGCAGCTAGACCAGCAAGCCATAGCTGCAATTGGTGTTCTTGCTTCCAGACACTATTCTGCGCCAGACAGGCCAATACTCGACAAGGCAATTTGCTTAGGTATCGTAGAATTCCTCGAGGAGCATACGCGGCCTCTCAAGCGCAAGCGCCGGCTGTACCCAAAAGCGGGTGGCGCTGGTGAGGCCTAGCATCCCGTTCGAGCCGGACGGCTTCGCCGCCGCTCAACTCCAGCGTTGAGGCTGTAGAAAAACCCCTTTCCACGGACGGATAGACGGCCAACACGATGACCGTGGCATCTCGTCACTCAACGGCGTGGTTTCCCGGGGTCTCGCGTTGCGGGTTGCCCGGCTTGATTTGACGCCATGGGCACGCGTTTCAGGCGGCCGTGGGCACGCCTTGTACCGCTCAGGCTGCCTTGCGGTAGTTCGCCCACTTCTCGATGTTGTGGACCAGCGCAAACAACTTCCATTGGCCGTCCACCTTCGCCTGGCCGCGCAGGGTGAAGCGGTTGAGCCGCTTGTTGGCGCGCACGTTGCCGAAGACGGGTTCGACGGTGGCGAAGCGTCGCCCGTACTCTTCGCGTCCCCACGCGCTGTCGATGCGCTCGCGCATGCGCTGGCTGTGGGTGGGTTCGGCCTTGCGGGTGAGCACGGCAACTTGCCGCGAGCGCGTGGTCTGGGGTTTGCGCAAGCACTTCGTGCGCAGCGGGCAGCCTTGGCAGGCAGCCTCCGGTGCGCGGAACTTGATCGCGGCGTAGCCGCCGATGGTGCAGTCCTTGCCGTTGCGATGCAGGCGCTTTCCGGCCGGACAGGTCGCATGGGACTGGTCCGGCGCGATGATGAAATCCGCGCTGCCGAAGAGACGTGGCTTGGTCGGTTGGCGGGTCTTGTCGTGCAGCGGATCGGGCTTGGCCAGGTGCTTATCCTGCTCGGCGAAACGTTCGTCGCGCCGGCGCATGGCGTTGTCGGCGATCAGAGCGTCGATGCCCCTCTCGGCCAGCGCTTCCAGGTTGGCTTCGCTGTGATAGCCGGCATCGGCGGTGATCAGCGTGGCTGTCGTGCGCTGGCCGGCGCAGGCGTCGAGGACGGGTAGCAACAGCTCCTGTTCCGCGCTGGTGCCGTGGGCGGATGCCTCGACGATCACCTGATGCTTGTCATCGACCACGGCGACGCCGCAGTAGCCCTGGATCACGCCCTTGTCCGTGGCCAGCTTGGCCGATTCGTTGTCGGTGCGGTTGGACTTGCGAACCTTGCCGCGCGAACCGGGCCGGTCTTCCGGATGATCGGCCAGCCACTGGCGGATCTTGGTTGCCTCGCGGGTCAGTCGCTCGAGGCGAGCAGCGGCCTTGGCATCTCGTACGTCTTCGGCTGCGCCGGCGTCGTTGGCCTGGTGGCGTTCCAGCATGGTGGTCGCCGCACGCTCCATCTTC
>CALCWL010000380.1 GCA_937906285.1 uncultured Rhodanobacter sp.
AGCCGACCCCGGCCTGGTGGCAGGCGTGGTACAGCACGGCCGCCTCGGCAATGCGCCCGTATGCACTGATGCCGGGCTCGACGCCGTCGTGCGGCACGCGGATCGAACCGCCGGTGAGCAGCACGATCGCATTGTGCGGCGCCCACGCCTGTGCCGGGCGTTGCGCATACGGAGCCTGCAGCTGCTGCAGCAACAGTCGGGGCAACAGGCCGCTCCCCGCCAGCACCAGCAGCAGCGCCGCAAGCACCGCAAAGGTGCCGGCCAGCCGGCGCCAGCGGCGCCAGAGCGCCAGGCAGGCAAGCAGGGTCAGCGCGACGATCAGCGAAAGCAGCATGGTCCGGCCAGTGGCGTGGAGGCTCGCAGGTTATCCGATGCGACGCAGCACGCAAGTCGTGCTTTCGTGACCGGACCAACTGCGCGAGGATGATCTCGCGCGCGACTGGCGCGTGCCGTTCGCGAGCGCCGCATGACCACCCTCGTCTTCGTCCACGGCTGGAGCGTCACCAGCACAGCCACCTACGGACAGATGCCGCAACGCCTCCAGCAACGTGCGGCCGCCAGCGGACTGGCGCTGACCCTGGCCGACATCCGGTTGTCCGAATACGTGAGCTTCGACGACGCGGTGACGATCACCGACCTGGTGCGGGCGTTCGACCACGCCCTGCGCGATCTGCATTTGCAGGACGCGAGCTTTGCCTGCGTGACGCATTCCTTCGGCGGCCCGGTGGTGCGCGCATGGCTGCGCGCGCAACGCACGCAACCCGGGCGTCACAGCACCATCCGTCTGACCCATCTGGTGATGCTGGCGCCGGCGAACTTCGGTTCCGCCCTGGCACAGCTGGGCAAGGGCGTGCTCGGCAGACTGAAGGCGTGGTGGCACGGCGTGGAACCGGGCCAGCGCCTGCTCGACTGGCTGACGCTGGGCAGCCCGGCCTCACTCGCCCTCAACCTGGACACCATCCACGGCGCGGACCCGGCCACCACCGGCCAGTACCAGTTCGTGCTGACCGGCGATCGCCCCGACCGCACGCTGTACGACTACCTGGTGCCCTACACCGGCGAGGATGGCTCCGACGGCGTGGTGCGCATCGCCGCGGCCAATCTCAATGCGCGCCATGCGGTGCTGAGCTGGGGTGGCAAAAGCGATGCCGGCGGCATCGACGAGCTGGCGTTGACGGTCACCCGCGGCCCGCGCTTCGCGTTCAAGATCGTGGCCGACGCTGCCCACTCGGGCAGCGCACACGGCATCCTGCGCGAGGCGGCGCCAGACACCGTGACGGATATCCTGCGCTGCCTGCAGGTGCGCAGCAGCGCCGACTATGCGGCCCTGGCCAACGCCTTCGACGCCGAGAACGCCGCGCGCGACGCGCACCGCGTGGAGCTGGAACCGGCCGACCCCTTCCCCGCCCGCGTGCACATCCACGACCCGCGCAGCCAGCTGATCGTGCGCATCAACGACGACAGCGGCGAGCCGTTGGCGGGCGCGGGCTTCCTGCTCACCGCCGGGCCACAGGCCAGCCCCGACCGCATGCCGCCGGGCTTCATGCTCGATCGCCAGGTCAACGTGCACCACCGCGCCACCGCCACGCTGTATCTCGACCACACCCTGCTTGCCGGTGCGGACCGCGTAAGCCACCCGGACAACTCGCGCAAGGCCCTGCGCCCGGCCACGCCCAGCCACCGCCCCTACGGCGCCAGCGTCACGCCGCAGGATCTCGGCGGCCTGGTGCATCACGCGCTGGCGCGCAGCACCGCCAGCGACGACCTGTTCGCCATCCTCGGCCCGCACCAGACCACCGTGCTGGACGTGGTGCTCTCGCGCAAGATCCACGCCGGCGTATTCCGCCTCACCCGCGACCTGACACCCGAGGATTTCCGCAAGCCGCTGCCCGGCCCGGTGATCGGCTGACGCGGCTGGCCCTATCGCATGCAGGAAGTTACGATACGCGACAGGGCGGCGACGCGGTTCCGCGCGCCAAGGGGATCAACGGGTGTGTCACCAGACCTTCGTCAGCTCGCCTGACGGGCAACAGGTCGGTTGCCGCCAAAACGTGCCAGCTCGGTCCATCAAGTCAGGGAGGACATCGCGTGAAGAAAGTCGTGCTCGTGGTCATCGTGATCGCCGCGGCGATCTGGTATTTCGACATCAGCCGCAGGATGACCGAAAGCTCGATCCGCGCCAGCTACCAGGCACAGATCGAGGCCCTGCAGCGATTCGACGCCAAGCCGCTGTGCGACGCGCTGGACGATAGCTACCAGGCCACCGTGACGGCCCGCGGCTCGGCCCGCGCGCCGAGCGCGAAAGACAAGGCCGGCGCATGCGCGGACTTCACCCGTACCCTGCGCCGCATGAAGACCCTGAGCGAACGCACCGGCGGCCTGCTGGAGCCGGATTACGACTACGAGATCAAGTCGATCGAGCTCGCGGACGACCGCAAGACCGCCACCGTGGAAATCGCCAGCGTCATGCGCATCGGCGACATGACCCTCGCCCGCTCCCGCTCGGTGGACCACCTGATCCGCCGTCTGGGCCGCATCCGCAGCGTGCAGAGTGAGGAAACCGTGTGGGCGTACCAGCCGGAATAGGCTGGACGTCGGCGAGCACCACCGATGTCTCGATCTGTCGTTCCGATATGTTCCAGTAGGCCCGCAGCAGCTTCGGCGCCTGCGCCGCCGGCACCGGTTCGAAACCGTGCCGCTGATAGAAGCGGATCGCCCAGTCGGCCGCGGACCATGTGCCCACCAGCATGCGCCGCGCACTCTGGCGGCGCAGATGCGTGATCAGCTCCGCGCCGATGCCGCGGCCCTGCTGGCCGGGCAGGACGTAGGCGTGGCGGATCAGGTCGACGTCTCGCACCGTCTGGACACCCATCACGCCGAGCAGCACGCCATCCATTTCATAACCCCGGAATTCGACCCCGGCGGCGATCTCGCCGTCGAGCTCCCGCGACGCCATGTATGGCTCGTGCCAGCAATCGTCGGGAATCACGCCCCGGTACGCCTCGGCAGCGGCCTGGATGATCGCGAGTATCGTCGCGCGCTCGTCGTCGCGACAGCGCCGGATGATCGCCGGCGCGACGCTTTCGGTGGTTGTCGGGGAAACTTCGCCCTGGTTGGGGTCGATGATGGCGTTCTGCATGTGCTGCACTCCTGTCGGTTGGACGGGTGCAAGCCTGACGACACCGACGCGGGCGGTCTTGGACAAAAGTGCGGGCGCGGAATCAACCGGCGGCGGCGTAGCGGCTCGGCGTAACGCCGAACTGCCGGGTGAAACAGCGGGTCAGGTGGCTCTGGTCGAAAAAGCCGGCGATCGCCGCCGCCTCGGCCAGCGCGTGGCCGTCGCGAATGAGCCGGCGTGCCAGAGCGACCCGCCGCTGCAGGATGTACGCATGCGGCGGCAGCCCCAGCTCGCGCGCAAAGCCGCGAAGCAACTGATAGCGACTGAGCCCGACCTCGTCGGCCAGGCTTGCCAGCATCAGCGGCGCGGCCGGGTCGTCATCGATCCGGTCGCGGACCTGGCGGATGGAAGCCACCGGCCCCGGCGACGCCTTCCGGCCGGCCGCCGCATTGGCCAGCATGCCCGCAACCAGGCGCAGGACCGCCGTCTCGCAGGCCATCGCATCGCTCGATCCGCTCGCAGACGCATGGGCGAAGACGTCGTCGAAGAGCCGGTGCAATCGCTCGTCCGTGAATACCGGCGCCGCAAACGCCAGCGATACGTGGGCGCCCTCGTGGATATCGTCCAGGGCGTCGCCCAGCAGCTCGGGATCGACGTACAGCATCCGCCACGACCGCGGCTGTCCATGGATTGCGCGGCCGTCATGGACTTCGCCCGGGTTCACGAAAATCAGGCTGCCCGGCCCGGCTTCGACCTGACCCCGGCCGCTCGACGATGCATGTCCGCCGGTGTCGACGACACCAATGCCGTACTGGTCGTGCGTGTGGCGCGGATAGCTGCGCGCCGTGGATGCCGTCATCGCGTCGATGCCGGCCAAAGGGAAACGGTGGTAGAGGATACGCTCGCTCATCGGCACTCCAGAGGGCTGCGACGCCTCGGGCCACGGGAGCCAGACCGGCGCCGGCTGGCAACGGTGCTCAAGCGTTGCCGCGCACCCGCATCGTCAACCCCTTCAGGAAATTGCGCAGCAGCTGGTCGCCGCACAGCTTGAAGTTCTTGTGGTCGCTCTGGCGGAACAGCGCGCTGAGTTCCGGCTTGGAGACGGGGAAACCGGCGGACTCGAGGATCTGGTGCATGTCCACGTCCTTGAGCTCGAACGCCACGCGCAGCTTCTTCAGCACCACGTTGTTGGTGACGCGCTTCTCCGGCGGGCGCGGCGGGCGGCTCTCGTCCTTGCCGCGGCGGTGGAACACCAGGCCGTCGAGGAACAGCGCCAGCATCCTGTTGCTGCATTCGACGTAGCCGGGTTCGTCGTCCTTCTTCAGCATCGCCTGCACGTCTTCCTTCGTCACCGGCTCGACGGCGTCCGCCAGGTGAATGAGCTCGACCACCTTGCCGTCGCTCAAGTCGAGTATGTAGCGGATGGCGCGCAGTACGTCGTTGTTGATCATGTCGTTCCGAAGGGGCGTGCGTAGGGCCGCCATGCTACCGCGATGGTCCGGCGAGTTTCAGTCGCCCCGGCTCAACCCCTTTTCCGTTCGCACGGCGTTTCATCTTCCACACCCGGAGGAGAACCGACGCGATGAAAACGAAAACCCTGTGGCGCAGCTTGCTGATGGCCCTGCTGGTGATGCTTGCCGGCTGCGGCCACCGGCCAACCACCGAGCCGGGCAAGACCGGTCATGCCGCCAGTACCGCGGCAACGCAGAAGGACCAACTACCCGTAACCACGTCAATACCTTCCGCGCGTCCGTTGCAGGAAACGGCACCCAGGGCGGCGCACGAAACCACCCTGCCTTCGCCGCCACGAATGCCACCGCCGCCGTATCTGCTGACCCGGGTAGCTCCGCGCTTGCCTCCCGCACCGCCAGCAATGGTCACGGCGCCATTGGCAGCGGGCAAACGCATGGCTTCCGCCATGCCGATGATGGCGCCGACTTTCATGCCGCCGAACCAGCCATTGCCCGGCGACATCAACACCGAGAACTACACCCACCGCGATACCAATCCGGTGCAACTGGTGAGCGAACAGCCGGTGTCCACCTTCAGCATCGACGTGGACACCGGCGCCTACACCAACGTGCGGCACATGCTCAACGCCGGCCGCCTGCCGCCGGCCGATGCGGTGCGTGCGGAGGAGTTCATCAACTACTTCGATTACGGTTACACGCCGCCAGCCGATCGCGCGCAGCCGTTCAGTGTCACCACCGAACTCGCGCCGGCGCCGTGGAATGCGCAACGCCAACTGCTGCTGGTCGGGATCCAGGGCTATCGCGTGCCGGCCGCGCAGATCCCGGCATCCAACCTGGTGTTCCTGATCGACACCTCTGGCTCGATGAACGAACCGGACAAGCTGCCCCTGCTGAAAGCCTCGCTGAAACAGCTGGTGCGCGAACTGCGCGCACGTGACCGCGTGGCGATCGTCACCTACGCCGGCCGCGCCGGCGTGGCCCTGCCGTCCACCGCCGGCGACCGCCACGCCACCATCGACGCGGCCATCGACAGCCTCGACGCCAGCGGTTCCACCAACGGCGGCGCGGGCATCGAGCTGGCCTACGCGCAGGCCGCGCAGGGTTTCATCGAAGGCGGCGTGAACCGGGTGATCCTGGCCACCGACGGTGACTTCAACGTGGGTACGGTCGACCCGCAGGCGCTGAAATCCATCGTCGAGGACCATCGCAAGGGCGGCGTGGCACTGACCACGCTTGGCTTCGGCGAAGGCAACTACAACGACGCGATGGCAGTGATGCTGGCCGACGCCGGCAACGGCAGCCATCACTACATCGACAACCTCGCCGAAGGCCGCCGCGTGCTGGTGGACGAGATGTCCGCGACGCTGCTGACCATCGCCAGCGACGTGAAGATCCAGCTGGAGTTCAACCCCGCCCAGGTGCAGGAGTACCGCCTGA
>CALCWL010000381.1 GCA_937906285.1 uncultured Rhodanobacter sp.
TCGCTGTCACCGAGGGTGAAGCTGTAGTGCGCGATCAGGTTGCCCTTGAACTTCGGCGTGATCGGCAGCTGGGTGCCCTTCGGCGCCAGCGGCCCGGACACCACGCTGCCGTCCTGCGGGTTGAGCGAGCCGGGCGGGCAGTCGGTGATCGGGCGTCCGCTGGCGTCGGTGAAGCCGCAGTAGTTGGCGGTGAGTCGCGCGCGGTACAGCGCCCAGCCGGCGGTCAGCTGCAGGTTGTAGGTGGCCTGCCAGTTCAGTTGCGACTCGAGGCCTTCGATGCGCGCGGAGTTGGCGTTCTTGATTTCGGTGAGGCCGTTCGCGCCCAGGATCGGGAACTGGAAGTCGTTCCAGGTCTCGCGGAACACGGCGCCGTTGAACGACACCCGGTTGTCCAGCCATGAGGTCTTCCAGCCCAGTTCCTGGTTGATCAGGAAGTCGGCGTGGTACGGCAGCAGGGTGCCGCGCCGGTTCACGCCGCCGGGGCGGAAGCCCTCCGAGCGGGTGGCGTAGATCATCTTGGTGTCGCTGATGTTCCAGGTCAGGTTGAACTTGGTGAGGTTGCCGCTCTCCTTCACCTTCTTGTTGAAGTCCAGGCACGGCGCGCCCATGAACGGCTCGGGCGACACGCAGGCGGCCTCGCCCTGGCTGGAGGAGAAGCCCGCGCCGTAGCCGAAGTAGCCGTACAGCTGGTTGCTGGTGCGGTAGTAGCGTTCGCCGATGGTGCCGGTGAGCACGTCGGGGATGAAATCCCACGACAGTTCGCCGAACAGCGCCTCGTCACGGTCGTAGCGCATCTGCCGGGTCAGCCAGATGGTGTCGTTCCAGCCGGTGACGGAGAGCGCGTCGGCCAGGCCGTCGACCTGGTAGTTCTGCATGATGTCGTGCTTCTGCTTCTGCCAGAACGCGCCGGCGACCAGGCGCAGGCGATCATCCGCCGGCGAGACCAGGCGCAGCTCGTGGCTGCTGTTGGTGTAGCCGTCGCGATCGCTGATGTGCTGCGACGGATTGACCAGCGCGCCGCTGTTGTCATAGAAGTACGCGCCCGAGCCGTACAGCGCGTCGTACCAGAAGCCGTAGTCGCTGTAGTCGGTCTGCTCCTCCTGGTTGCGCTTGAGGTGCGCATAGGCATAGGTCAGGTCGAAGTTGCCGATTTTGCCCTGCACGGTCAGCGCGCCCTGCCACCAGCGATCGTTCACGCGCTCGGGATAGAAGTGCGTGACGGCCAGGTCGCCCACCGTCGGGTCGCTGGCGAAGTTGCCGTGCGAGATGGTCTGCTGCCCCATCAGCATCGGCGTGATCGACCAGTTGTCGTCGAGGTCGACCTTCAGCGCGGCGCGCGCACCGGTGGTGTTGGCGTCGTTGTAGTTGTCTTTCGCGTGGCCGACGCACTGCAAGGCCGACGAGGGCGAGCTGCCGCTCGCCGTGCAGTCCGGTGCATTGCTGATGGTGATGCCGGAGCTGGGGAAGGTGCGCGAGCCGGCCTTGTTGTCGATGTAGCCGGCGTCGTGCTCGCGCCAGCCGACCAGGCGGATCGCGGCCTTCGAGTTGATCGGCAGGTTGAGCATGCCCTCGGCGGTGTAGCCGATGCCGCCGTGCGCGAGCGTGTCCACGCCCAGGCTGTAGCTCGCCGCGTAACCGCTCGGGTCGGGCTTGTTGGTGATGATGCGCAGGGCGCCGGCCTCGGCGCTGGCGCCGTACAGCGTGCCCTGCGGGCCGGCCAGCACCTCGATGCGGGCGATGTCGTACATGTGGATGTCGAGCGGGCCCTGGATCGTGGTTACCGGCTGGTCGTCGAGGTAGACGCCCACGCTCGGTTGCGAGCCGGAGTGGTTGGTGTTGCCGCCGCTGGTCACGCCGCGCATGTAGATCGAGACGAAGCCGGGGCCGGTGGCGATGCCGCCGCCGCCCTGCTGGAACGTCACGCTGGGCAGGTACTTCACGTAGTCGTCGAAACTCTTCACGTGCAGCGCTTCGAGCTGGTCGGTGGCCAGCACGTCCATGCTGATCGGCACCTTCTGCAGATTCTCGGTGCGCTTCTGCGCGGTCACCGTGACCACGCCGAGCGTGGTGGTTTTCTGCTTCGCCGGCGAGGTGGTTTCCGGCGGCGGGGACTGTCCGGTGTCCTGCGCCACGGCGGGTGCGGCCATGGCGAGACAGATGGCGGTCGCCAGCGGCAACCGGACCAACCTCGCCCGCCGGGCGTTCATGGCCTGTCTGGATCTGTTTGTATGCATGCGATGTCCCCTCATCCGGTGAACGGCAAACCAACCAAACCACGATTCTTTTCAGGTGAACCCGGGCACTTCGGGATAGCTTTCCAGCACGGGCCCGAGGGCGTGTTCCAGCGGCCCCAGCCACGGCGCAAACCGGCGCCAGTGGTCCACGCCTTCGCGATAGATCGGGCGGCGCACCTGCTCCGAACTGGCGGTGTGCACCGGCCGCGGGTTCTCGAAGAAGCGCAGGCACGCCTCCTCGAACGGCAGGCCGCAATACTCCAGCAGGCGGCGCACCTCGCCCTCGGTGTCCGCCACCATGCGCTCGTAGAACACGCGGTGGATGCGCCCGGGCAGCACCGTGTCGAAGTGCGCCATCAGGCGGACGTAGTCGTGGTAGTAGCGCCCGACGTCTTCGAGGTCGTAGCTGAAACTCTGCCCGCGCGCGAAGTGCTGCTTGAACGCCGAGAAGCAGCACGCCAGCGGATGCCGGCGCGCGTCGATGATCCTTGCGTTCGGCAGCATCAGGTGGATCAGGCCGACGTGCATGAAGTTGTTCGGCATCTTGTCGATGAACAGCGGTGCCGAGGTCTTGCGCTGGATGCGGGTGTGCGCGAGGTAGTGTTCGCCGAGCGCGCGCAGCGCATCGGCGTCGAGCGCGGCCAGCGCATCGTGGTAGGGCGTCTCGCCCTCGCCATGCCGGCGCAGGCTGCGGCTGATCGAGGCGACTTCGGGCAGCTCCATCGTGCCTTCGACCTGGCTGTGGCTGGACAGGATCTGCTCGATCAGGGTGGAGCCGGCGCGCGGCAGCCCGACCACGAAGATCGGGTCGCGCGCCGGGCAGCCCATGCCCGCGCGTGCGGCAAAGAAATCGCCGGTGTAGTGCGCGCAAACGCGGGCCACCCGCGCGCTGGTCTCGTCCGCGCTGTAGTGCAGTTGCGCGCGGCGGATGGCGTTGCCGCGCGCGTAGTGGGCGAACGCATCCGCGCACGCCTCGGCGTCCTCGCGCGCCTTGCCCATGGCGAACTCCAGGTGCAGGCGGTCTTCGTCCGAAAGATCCGTGCGCGCCAGCTGCTCGCTCATGGTGGCGAGGTCGGCCGCGTCAAAGCGGAAGGTCTTGAGGTTGGCCAGGCTCCACCAGACTTCGCCGAACGAGGGCAGGCGCGCCAGGCTGTGCCGGTAGGCGGCGATCGCGCGCTCGCCGAAGCCCGCGGTCTTCAGCGCGTGGCCGTAGCTCATCCACACCCGCGGGTTGTCGGGGTAGCGCTGCACCAGGTCGGCGTAGATCGCGATGGCCGGTTCGTAATCGCCGATGCGGCACAACACCACCGCCTTGAGGTTGCGGTAGGCCGGGTGTTGCGGGTCGCTGGCCAGCAGGTGTTCGATCTGCGCCAGTGCCTGCTCGGGCTGGTTGCTGCGATGCAGGACCATGGCGTAGTGCTGGCGCGCGGCGTCGAAACCGGGGGCCAGTTCGAGGCAGCGCGCCAGCAGGTTCAGCGCATCCTCGTTGCGGCCCACGCGGGCGGCGACTTCGGCGAACATGCGGATCGCCGCCACATCGGTGGGCGCCTGTTTCAGATGCTCGCGCAGCAGCGCCTCCGCCTGCGGGACGCGGCCTTCGGCGAGCGCCACGGCGGCGCCCATCAGGCGCGGGTCGTGGGTGGAATGCAGCACGTGCCGGGCGTAGGCGGCATCGGCCGCGTCCTGCTCGCCGGCCGCCATCAGATGGTCGCCGAGTTCGCGCCAGGCTTGCGGCAGATCGGGTTGCAGCGCGACCGCGCGGCGCAGCGCGGCGATCGCCTCTTCGCCCCGGCCGAGCCGACCCAGCACCACGCCCAGGTCGAGCTGCAGCGCCGCCCAGGTCGGTTGCGACGGCGCCAGCGGAAGCAGGATGTCGAGCGCGGCCTGGGCATCGTCCTGGCGCAGGCGCGCGGCGGCCAGCAGGCGCAGCGCGAGCGGATGGGCGCCGACCGTTTGCAGGATCTCGTCGAGTTGCTCCACCGCCAGCGCGGGGTCGCGTTGCAGCAGCCGCTCCGCGTGCGCCAGCGCCTGCTCCAGCGTGCCGCTGGCCGGTACCGCGATCATGCGTGGCCTCGTTGCGGAAATGGCAGCGGCCCACGCGGTGCGGTGGGGCGGGGTGGCGACAGCAGTACGGCGCCAGGCATGGACGGCAGCGGCTTCTCGCGGGTTTCACCGCAATCTACAACCGAATCCGGTCGGTAGATAGGGGTGCCGGGCCGTGCAGGCGGGCCGGATGCCGGCGCGGCACGCGTGCGGTTGCCGCCGGTTCGACACAAGCGCTAGGCTCAACCGGACGCGCCCGCCGACATGGGCGGATCGCGCCGGCCGGGTTGTTCGCGGCCATCCAACCGGGGACAGCAAGTCATGCAAAGCGACACCATCGTCGAACCGCTCGACCGCGCGCACGCCTTGCCTGCGCGCTACTACGCGGGGGAGGCGGCGCTGGCGATGGAGCAACGCGCGGTGTTCGCGCGCAGCTGGCAACTGGTGGCTCATCAGGAACAACTGGCCGAGCCGGGCGACCACGTGGTCGACCAGGTCGGTGGCGTGCCCTTGCTGCTGGTGCGCGGCGAGGAGGGCGTGCTGCGGGCCTTTCCCAATGTCTGCCGCCACCGCGCCGGCCCGCTGGCGCTGTGCGACGGCAAGGGCGCGCGGGCGCTGCACTGCAAGTACCACGGCTGGACCTACACCCTCGACGGCCAGCTGCGCAGCGCGCCTGAAATGCAGGGCGCCGCCGATTTCCGCGTGGAGGACATCCGCCTGCCGCCGTACCGCGTGCACGAGTGGCAAGGGCTGGTGTTCGTCGCGCTGGACCAGGAGGTGCCGCCGTTCGCGCAGGTCTACGGCGGCATCGCCGAACGCATCGCGCCGATCGACCTGGCGGCGATGCGTTACCTGCGCCGAGACACCTACGACATCGACTGCAACTGGAAGGTCTACGTCGACAACTACCTCGAGGGCTACCATCTGCCGCACGTGCATCCAGGCCTGTCGAAGGTGCTGGACTACCGCGCCTACGACACCGAACTGTTTGCCTGGTACTCGCTGCAGTCCTCGCCCTTGCGCAACAGCACCGACATCTACGGCGACGGCGAGGCGTTCTATTACTTCGTCTACCCCAACGTGATGCTCAACATCATGCCCGGAAGGCTGCAGACCAACCGCATCCTGCCGCTGGGTCCGGACCGCTGCCGCATCGTGTTCGACTACTACTACGCGCAGGACGCGGCCGCGCAGGCGCGGATGGAGGCCGATCGCAGCTTCAGCGACGAGGTGCAGAACGAGGACATCGGCATCTGCGAAGCGGTGCAGCGGGGACTGGCCTCCGGCGCGTATACGCCCGGCCGGCTCAATCCGAAACGCGAGGGCGGTGTCTGGCATTTCCAGAACCTGTTGCGCGCGGCCTATGCGGGGCCGGCCGGCGAGTCGGCATGAGCGCCCCGGCCGTGACGGTGGCGGGATGGAGCGGCTAGCCGCTATGGCCGATCGCCAGCGGATCGGCTTCTGGACCTGCACCGCGCTGGTGGTCGGCAACGTGATCGGCATGGGCATCTTCCTGCTGCCTTCCTCGCTGGCGCCGTACGGGTTCAACGCGCTGATCGGCTGGGGCATCACCCTGCTCGGTTGCCTCGCGCTGGCGCGGGTGTTCGCGCACCTTTCCGCGGCCTTGCCGGGTGCGGACGGCCCCTACGGCTACGTGCGCGAGACGCTCGGGGACCTGCCTGCCTACATGGCGATGTGGGCGTACTGGGTTTCGCTGTGGTTGACCAATGCCGCGCTGGCCACCGGCGTGGT
>CALCWL010000382.1 GCA_937906285.1 uncultured Rhodanobacter sp.
CCGTTCCTGCTCGAAGGCGTGTCGTACCGGGAGATCCACGAGCGCACCGCGGTCAGCATTACCACCATCGGGCGGGTGGCGCGCTATCTCAACCAGGGCAGCGGCGGCTATCTCGCGGCCGCGGCCCGCGCGGCGCGGCGGCAGGCGCAGGCGACAAGGAAGAGGGCATGAAGCCGCGCGATCGCCTGCGCATCGCGATGCAGAAGTCCGGACGGCTGACCGAGCCGGCGCTGGACCTGCTCAAGCGTTGCGGCCTCACCTTCCGGCAGAGCCGCGACAAGCTGTTCTGCTTCGGCGAGGGCGAGCCGATCGACCTGCTGCTGGTGCGCGACGACGACATCCCCGGCCTGATCGCCCAGGGCGTGTGCGACGTCGGCATCGTCGGGCGCAATGTGCTGGGCGAGTTTCAGCTCGGCGCCGCACGCGACGGCGAAGCGCTGGCCGAACTGCGGCCGCTCGGCTTTGGCCGCTGCCGCCTGTCGATTGCCGTGCCGCAGGAACTGGACTATTCCGTACCGGGCGATCTGGCCGGTCGGCGTATCGCCACGTCATACCCCGGCCTGCTCGGCGAATGGCTGCGCGCACAACGCATCGACGCGGGCGTGGTGACTCTGGCCGGTTCGGTCGAGATCGCGCCGAAGCTCGGCACCGCTGATGCGATCTGCGATCTGGTCCAGAGCGGCGGCACCCTGGTGGCGAACCAGTTGCGCGAGACCGAGGTGCTGCTGGAGAGCGAAGCGGTGCTGGCCGGGCCGGTGACCCTGCCGGCGGACGAGCGCGGCGACATGCTGGAGTTGTTGCTGAAGCGGCTCGATGGCGTGATCCAGGTGCGCGAATCGCGGCTGCTGCTGCTGCAGACCTCGCGGCACTCGCTGGACGCGGTCACCCGACTGCTCCCCGGGGGGCCGCAACCGACGCTGCTGGCGGTGGCCGGCCAGACCGATCAGCTCATGCTGCAGGCGTTGTGTGCCGGCGAGGTGAGCTGGCGGCAACTGGAGGAAATCAAGAAGGCCGGCGCACGCGAAATGTTCGTGCTGCCGGTGGAGAAAATGTTGGCATGAAGAGCTGGCTGGCATGAAGATCCTGGACTGGAACGCCCTCGACGCAGCGGGTCGGCGCGAGGCGCTGGCGCGTCCGACGCAGTCGCGCGCAGACGACGTGCGTCATGGCGTCGGACGGATCATCGCGGCCGTGCGCAAGGATGGCGACACGGCGTTGCGGGAGTTGAGCGCGACTTACGACCGCTGCACGCTGGATGCACTCCAGGTCGATGAGGCCGAGTTTGCCGCTGCCGAGGCGGCGCTCGATCCCGCATTGAAGGGGGCCATTCGCGAGGCGGCGGCCCGCATCGAGTTGTTCCATCGCACCGCGGCACCGCAGCCAGTGGCGGTCGATACTGCGCCCGGCGTGCGGGTGGAGCGCATGCTGCGACCGATCGGCCGGGTCGGCCTGTACGTGCCGGCCGGCAGCGCGCCGTTGCCGTCGACCGCGCTGATGCTGGGCGTGCCGGCGCACATCGCCGGTTGCCGCGAAGTGGTGCTGTGCTCGCCGGCGCGCGCCGACGGCCGCTGCGATGAGGCGGTGCTGTATGCGGCGCGGCTCACCGGTGTGCACCGCGTGTTCAAGCTGGGCGGCGCGCAGGCGATCGCCGCCATGGCTTACGGCACGGCCAGCGTGCCGAAATGCGACAAGCTGTTCGGCCCCGGCAATGCCTGGGTCACCGAGGCGAAGCTGCAGGTGTCGTCCGATCCGGATGGCGCCGCGATCGACATGCCGGCCGGCCCGTCCGAAGTGCTGGTGATCGCCGATGCCGGCGCGAACCCGGTATTCGTCGCCGCCGACCTGCTGTCGCAGGCCGAGCACGGGCCGGATTCGCAGGTGATCCTGCTGAGTCCGTCTGCCGTTCTGCTGGATCGGGCGGCCGCCGAAGTCGAGCGCCAATGCGCCGAACTGCCGCGCGGCGCGATCGCCCGCCAGGCGCTGGCGCAGAGCCGGCTGATTGCGGTCGACTCGCTGGCACAGGCGGTCGAGGTAAGCAACCGCTATGCGCCCGAGCACCTGATCCTGCAGGTGGCCGCGCCGCGCACGCTGCTCGAGGGCGTAGAGAGTGCCGGCTCGGTTTTTCTCGGCCAGTGGGCGCCCGAATCGGTGGGCGACTATTGCAGCGGCAGTAACCACGTGCTGCCGACCTATGGCTACGCGCGCAGCTACAGCGGCGTGTCGGTGGCCAGCTACCAGAAGCAGATCAGCGTGCAGGAAGTCAGCGCGGACGGCCTGTGCCACATCGGCCCGTGTGCCGCCACGCTGGCGGCGGCGGAGCAACTGGAGGCGCATCGTCGCGCGGTAACCCTGCGGCTGGAGGCTCTGGCATGAGCGTGCTCGATCTGGCGCGGCCGGAGATCCGCGCGTTGCAGCCGTACTCCTCGGCGCGGATGGAGGCCAGCGGCGGCGAGGTCCTGCTCAATGCGAACGAGTCGGCGTGGGCGCCAGTCGGCGACGACGGCCTGGGCTGCAACCGCTATCCCGAGCCGCAGCCCGCCGCGCTGGTCGACGCGCTGGCGACGCTCTACGGCGTGCGACGCGAGCAGTTGCTGGTCGGCCGCGGCAGCGACGAGGCGATCGACCTGCTGGTGCGCGCGTTCTGCCGCGCCGGCCGCGACGCGATCCTGATCCAGCCGCCGACGTTCGGCATGTACGCGGTGTGCGCGCGGGTGCAGGACGCGGGCATCGTCGAGGTGCCGCTGGCGGCGGATGCCGCGCTGGACGTGGACGCGGTGCTGGCCGCGCTGACCCCGGCAGTGAAGCTGGTCTTCGTCTGCACGCCGAACAACCCCACCGGCCAGCCGGTGCCGCGCGCTGCGGTCGAGCGTCTGGCGCAGGCGCTGAGCGGTCGCGCGCTGCTGGTGGTGGATGAGGCCTATGTGGAATTCGCCGACGAAGGCAGTGTGGCCGACCTGATCGACCGTTACGACAACCTTGCCGTGCTGCGCACCCTGTCCAAGGCCTGGGCGCTGGCCGGCGTGCGTATCGGCAGCCTGCTGGCGAACGCCGACGTGATCGCGCTGCTGCGCCGGATCGTGGCGCCGTACCCGCTGCCGTTGCCGAGCGTGGACGCGGCGCTGCTGGCGCTGTCCGGCTGGGGGCGGGCGAATGCGCGCGAGCGGATCGGCATCGTGCGAGGAGAACGCGCGCGGATGCAGGCGGCGCTGCGCCGGCTGCCCGGCGTGCGCGCGGTGTTGCCGTCGCAGGCCAACTTCCTCGCCGTGCGTTTCGACGATGCCGAGGCCGTTTACCGACTCCTGCTCGCCGCCGGCATCGTGGTGCGCGACGTACGCCGCTACCCGAACCTCGGCGACGCGCTGCGCATCACCATCGGCACCCCGGCGGAGAATGATCGGGTGTTGGCCGCCCTGGCTTCGGCCCAAGGTATTGCTGGTGGAGCGGCTTTTCTGAAGAGTCCGGCCATGGATGGCCGGGATGTTGCCGAGGGATCGGCATGACTGCCCGCAAGATCCTCTTTCTCGATCGCGACGGCTGCCTGATCGAGGAGCCGGCCGACGAGCAGATCGACAGCTACGAGAAGCTGGCCCTGCTGCCCGGCGTGATCGCCGCGCTGCAACGCTTCGTCGCCGCCGGCTACGAGCTGGTGATGGTGAGCAACCAGGATGGCCTGGGTACCGACAGTTTTCCGGAGCCGCATTTCACCGGGCCGCACGAACTGCTGCTGCGCATCCTCGCCTCGCAGGGCGTCACCTTCCGCGAAGTGCTGATCGACCGCAGCCTCCCGCACGAGGGCCTGGACACGCGCAAGCCCGGCGTCGGCATGCTGCGGCACTACCTGGCCGACGACGGCTGGAGCCGCGCGGCGTCGGCGATGGTCGGCGACCGCGAGACCGACCTGCAGTTCGCCGCGAACCTGGGCGTGCGCGGCCTCCGCGTCGGCCCGCAGGGCGTGGGCTGGGAAGCACTGGCGCACCGCTTGCTGGATGCGCCGCGCGTCGCCACGGTGGTGCGCAACACGAAGGAAACCCGCATTACGGTCAGCGTCGATCTGGACCAGCTGGCCGAGCCGCAGGCGCATACCGGACTGGGCTTCTTCGACCACATGCTGGAGCAGCTCGGCAAGCACGGCGGCTTCGCGCTGCAGCTCGACTGCGACGGCGACACCCACATCGACGAGCACCACACCATCGAGGACTGCGCGCTGGCGCTGGGTCAGGCCTTGAAACAGGCGCTGGGCGACAAGCGCGGCATCGGCCGCTACGGCTTCACCTTGCCGATGGACGAGGCGCAGGCCAGCGCCGCGCTGGACCTGTCCGGCCGGCCGTACTTCGTGTTCGAGGGCAGCTTCCCGCGCGAGCGCGTGGGCGAGGTGCCGACCGAGCTGGTGCCGCATTTCTTCCGCTCGCTGTGCGAGACGCTCGGCGCGAACCTGCACCTCGCCGTGCGCGGCGACAACGCGCACCACATGGTGGAAGCCTGCTTCAAGGTCGTGGCGCGCGCCCTTCGCCAGGCGATCGCGCGCTCCGGCAGCGAATTGCCGAGTACCAAGGGCGCGCTGTGATGAGCGTGGTACTGGTCGATGCAGGCGGCACCAATATCGGCTCGGTGCGCTACGCCTTGCAGCGTCTTGGCGCGGACGCCGAATTGACCTCGGAGGCTGCCGCGATCCGCGCCGCCGACAAGGTGATCCTGCCCGGCGTGGGTGCGGCCGGACCGGGCATGACGCGGCTGCGCGAGCTGGGTCTGGTCGAGGTCTTGCGTTCGCTGCGCCAGCCCGTGCTCGGCGTATGCCTGGGCATGCAGCTGCTGTGCACGCATTCGGAAGAGGGCGACACCGCATGCCTCGGCCTGATTCCCGCGTCGGTGCGACGCTTCGCCGAGGCTCCCGGTCTGCGTGTGCCGCACATGGGCTGGAATGAGGTGTCGATCCGGCGGGAACATCCGCTGCTGGCCGGGCTGGGCGAGGGCGAGCAGGCCTATTTCGTGCACAGCTACGCGGTACCGGTCGGCGACTGGACTCTGGCCACCGCCGACTACGGCGGCGCGTTCTCGGCGATGATCGCGCACCGCAACTTCCACGGCATGCAGTTCCATCCCGAACGCTCCGCGGGTGTCGGCGCCCGACTGCTGAAGAACTTTCTCGGACTATGAACTTCGACGTGATTCCCGCGATCGACTTGCGCGGCGGCCAGGTGGTGCGCCTGAAGCAGGGCGACTACGCGCAGCAGACGACCTACGCGGCGGACCCGCGCGAGCTGGACAGGCGCTACGCCGACGCCGGTGCGCGCTGGCTGCACCTGGTCGACCTGGATGGCGCACGTTCGGGCCGGCTGGACAATCTCGCGGTGATCGCTGCGATCGCCACCGATGGCATGGCGATCCAGGCCGGTGGCGGCGTGCGCGAAGAGGCAGATCTGCAGCGGTTGTTCGATGCCGGCGTGCAGCGCGTGGTGGTTGGCAGCGTGGCGGTGCGCGATCCGGCGCGTGTCGCCGCCTGGCTGGCGAAGTACGGCGCAGAGCGGCTGACCCTCGCGCTGGACACCCGCCACGCGGAAGGACGCTGGGTCCTGCCCAGCGCCGGCTGGACCGAAGTGGAGGCGCGCACGCTGGACGAGCTGGCGCCGTGGTACGCAGCACGCGGTGCCCGTCACCTGTTGTGCACCGACATCGATCGCGACGGCATGTTGGCCGGCTTCAATCTCGACCTGTATCGCCACCTCGTGACCAGCGTGCCGCAACTGGCGCTGCAGGCGTCCGGCGGGGTGCGCTCGCTGGACGATATCCGTGCCGCGCGCGATGCCGGCGCGAATGCGGTGATCCTCGGTCGCGCCCTGCTGGAAGGGAGTTTCACCGTGGCGGAGGCGCTGGCGTGCTGAGCCGCCGCATCATTCCCTGCCTTGACGTGCGCAACGGCCAGGTGGTCAAGGGCGTGCGCTTCCGCGACCACGTGGTCATGGGCGAAATCGTCGACCTCGCGCTGCGCTACCGCGACGAAGGCGCCGACGAGCTGGTGTTCTACGACATC
>CALCWL010000383.1 GCA_937906285.1 uncultured Rhodanobacter sp.
GGTGGACAAGGCGCTGAACCGCGCCGAGCGCGCGGCCAAGGCGAACGACAAGGATGCGTTGGCGAAGAAGCCGGTGCTGCAGAAGCTGGCTGCCGGGCTCAACGAAGGCAAGTCCGCGCGCAGCCTCGGCCTGGACGAGGAAGAGAAGGCGCTGGTGCGCGACCTGTTCCTGCTCACCCTGAAGCCTCTGATGTACATTGCCAACGTCGCCGACGACGGCTTCGAGAACAACCCGTTGCTGGACGCCGTGCGCGAGCGCGCCGTCGCCGAGGGTGCCGAGGTGGTGCCGGTGTGTGCGGCCATCGAGGAGGAACTGGCGCAACTCGACGAAGCCGACCGCGACGAGTTCCTGAAGGACATGGGCCTGGACGAGCCGGGCCTGAACCGGGTGATCCGCGCCGGCTACAAGCTGCTCGACCTGCAGACGTATTTCACCGCCGGTGTGAAGGAAGTGCGCGCTTGGCAAGTGCGGCGGGGCGCCACCGCACCGCAGGCCGCGGGCGTGATCCACAGCGATTTCGAGAAGGGTTTCATCCGCGCCGAAACCGTCTCCTACGACGATTTCATCCAGTACCAGGGCGAGGCCGGCGCTGCCGCCGCGGGTCGGTTGCGCAAGGAAGGCAAGGAGTACATCGTGAAGGACGGCGACGTGCTGCACTTCCTGTTCAACGTCTGACAGGCGCGCGTAGGGCGGGCGCTGTCCGCCGCTCCCGATGGGTGTGTTGAAGCGCCGGCGGGCAGTGTCCGCCCTACCTGGCCGCAAAGTTGCCGCCTACAGGGCGCTGCCGCCGAACTTGTACGTGAACTGCACGTAGTAGCTGCGCCCGGCGGCATCGAACCACGAAATGTCGTAGTACGGATACGACGTATAAGTGGGGTCGCGCGGCGGCATCTTGTCGAACAGGTTGTCCACTGCCAGCGACAGCTGGGCGTGGTCGCTGAACTTGTACTGCAAGGTGGCGTTGTAGCGGTAGGTGGCGTGGACCCAGGCGGGGTCGCCGGCCGAGGTGTCGACGACCTGGTCGTAGGACCACGAGTTCGGCAGCCGGCCCAGGCGGGTGCCGAACAAGGTGGCCGCCCAGGACCTGCGCTCCCACGAGATGCTGGCACTGGTCTTCTCGCGGGGGATGTCGAAACCGCTGTTGACCGCCAGTTCGTCCAGGGTGGGATCGCCGGGGTATTGCTGGAACAGGTGGTTGCGGGTCCAGGTGTAGTTGCCGGCGAAGCGGAACGTGCCGATGGCGGTCTCCAGCTTGTAGTGCGCGCTGGCGTCGATGCCGCTGGTGCGTTCGTTGGCCACGTTGATCGGGTTGACGTAGATGCCGTACAGGCCGCCGGGATCGACCACGCTGTCGGCGGGGTAGCGATTGACCCGCGAGATCGCGTCGATGCAGCTGGGCGAATTCGCATCGACCGGGTTGCCGTTGGCGTCGCTGCCGATGCGGCAACTGGCTTCCAGCTGCAGGATGCGGTCGGTGCTGAGGTCCTGCACCTGGTTCTTCATGCGGATGTTGAAATAATCCACCGACAGATCCAGGTTCGGCGTCGGCGACCACACGAATCCGCCGGTCCACGAGGTGCTGGTCTCGGAGTTCAGGTCGCGGTTGCCCTGACGCGTGCGGATCAGTCCTTCGTCGGAATACGAGCAGTCGGTGATGTCCTCATCCGGCTCTTCGGTTCGGCAGCGGTAGTAGTCGTTGCCGGAGGTTTCGTCGTTGCCGATGCCGGCGTAGACGTAGTGCAGATCCGGCGCCCGGAACGCCGTACCGTAGGAACCGCGCAGCAGCAGGGTGTCGATCGGACGCCATTCCAGCCCGGTGCTGTAGGTCAGCTTGCCGGTCTTGTGGCCGGAGAAGCGGTACTGATCGTAGCGGCCGGCCAGGCTGAGGTTGAGCGACTCCAGCAGCGGCAGGCGCAATTCGCCGGCAGTGGCCCAGCGGTTGCGGCTGCCGTGGCCGTCGGAGTCCTTCCAGCTGTAGTAGTAGTACTGCGTGGCCAGCGGGTCGGGCTTTGGGTCGTAGGCCTGGTTGCCGAACTCCACCACGCCGGCGAAACCCGCCGGTCCGGCCGGCAGGTTGAACAAGGCGGTATTGGTCAGCGTGAACCCCAGTGTGTCGCTGCGCGACTCCGGGTGGTAGTTGGTGCGTGCGGTGATCGCGTCGTATTCGGCGCGGGTCAGCGGCGTGTAGAGGCGGATCGGGTCGGCGTCGAAAATGGGCAAGCCGCTGTCGGGATCCACGCCGAGCTGCGGGCCGAGGTAGAGGTCATTCGCCTTCGCGGCGATGGTCTGCGGCCAGCTGATCAGCGCCTTGTACTGCGAGTGGCTGAGCGAGGCCTCGTAATCCCACGCCTGGCCGAACGTACCCTTGAAGCCGGTGGTGAGGCTGAAGGTCTTCTGCGTGTTCTCGATCATGCCGCGACCGAGGCCACCCATTTCCTCGGGCGTGAACTGGCGGTACCAATTCTCGATGCCGCCGCTGTGCGCGTTGTAGAAATAACCGTCCTCGTTGCCGTCCGGCGCCTGGTAGTTCCACTGCTCGACGTCGCGGAACAGCTCGACCTTGCTCCAGCCCAGCTGCATGTCGCCGAACCAGCTCAGGCTGTCATTGATCTTCAGGTTGGCCGAGGTGTAGGTGTTGATGCCGCGGCGCTGGCTGAGGATGGTGCCGTAGCCGATGGATTCCGCGCTGCCGCAGAAGTTGCCGTAGCGCGGCCGGTTGGCGTACACCGTGGTGCCGCCGTTCAAGTAACCCAGCGCGTCGCAGGTGGCCTGGCCCGGATCGATGTAGTCGTCGTTCCAGTCGCCGTTGAGAAAGGTGCGCCGTGGCACCTGCGAGCGCGCGGTGGGCGCGTCGGCGGTGGAATCCTGGATCTTGCGGTCGTAGGCCCACAGCGGCTTCTGGTCGATCAGCTCGGCGCCGAACACCAGGTTGAAGTCGCCCTGCGAGAAGCCGGTGGAGAAGTTCAGCTTGGTCGATGCGCCGCCGCCGCGGGTGGTGTCGCCGTAGCGCAGGTCGATGGTGGTGCCGTCGGCGTGGTCCTTCAGGATGAAGTTCACCACGCCGGAGATCGCGTCCGAGCCGTACACCGCCGAGGCGCTGCCGGTGAGCACCTCGATGCGGTCGATCATGCCGATCGGGATGTTGGAAATGTCGGTGAAGTTGCTGCGGCCCTTGAATGGCAGCGGGAAATCGGCCATGCGCCGACCGTTGACCAGCACCAGGGTGTGGTTGGGGCCGAGTCCGCGCAGGTCGACCTCTTCCGCGCCGGGCGAGAAGTCGGCGCCGCTGGAGGACTGCTGGCTCTGCGTCTCGCCGCTGTTCTGGGTGATCGCGCGCATCACGTCGGGCACGCTGGCGAAGCCGGCGGCCTTGATCTCCTGCGCGGTGACCACGGTGACCGGCGCCGGACCCTCCACCTGCACCCGCGGGATGCGCGAGCCGGTGACCTGCACTTCGTCCAGCCGGGTGGCCTGTTCCGGGTCCGGTTCGGCGGAATCGCTGCCGGCGGGCGCGGGCGCGGATGGCGGCGCGGTCCGGCGGGCCGCCTTGACGATCACCACCGCGCCGGACTCGTCGTGCTGCATGGTGAAACCGCTGCCGGCGAGCAGCCGTCGCAGCGCCTCGTCCGTCGACAGCGTGCCGCGCACGCCGGCGGTGCGCAGTCCGCGCAGCTGGTCGGCCTGGTAGATGAACTGCGCGCCGGACTGGCGGGCCAGCGTATCCAGCGCGGTGACCAGGTCGCCGGCGGGGATGTCGACCGGCCGCACCGCCGGGGCCTGCGCCGAGGCGATGGCCGATGCCGAGCAAGCAAGGATCAACAGCGCGCCGCGTAGCGAACGAGTCATGTGCAGTTCTCCCCGGGCAGGCGCGCACGATGCGCACCGCGTAGATGCCATGACGAGCGGACGCGGAAAATCCCCCCAGGCACCGCTCCGCTCAGCGCGGACTCAACACGATAGTGTTCCCGCGCGCGGCGGCCTTGACCGGGAAGCCGCGCGTCAGCAGCCGCACGAAGGCGTCGGTGTTGGACCAGCGGAAGTTGCCGCCCACGCGCATGGCGCCGACCCGCGCATCGTCGATCACGATCTTGCGCTGGTTGTAGCGGTTGAACTCGGCCACGGCGGTGGCCAGCGGAGTGTCGTGGAAGCTGACGAAACCGTTGCGCCAGCTCAGGTATTCCTGCGCCTGCTGCACGGTTCCCGAATGCACGACCACGCCGCCGTCGCTGGCGATGGCCACGCTGCCGGCCGGCAACAGGGTGGTGGCCTGGTGCGGGCCGTCGGGACGACCGTCGGATTCCAGCCGCACCAGGCCCTGGGTGACCACCACGCGCAGATCCGCCGCGTCACGGCGCACCGCGAAGCGTGTGCCGACGGCGATCACCCGGCGCGCGTCGGCGCTGACCACGAACGGTCGTGCGCGATCCTTGGCCACGCTGAAGAACGCCTCGCCTTGCTCGAGATCGACGTGGCGTTCGCGGCGCGACCAGGTCAGCCGGATGCGGCTGTCGCTGCTGAGCGTGGCCACCGAGCCGTCCGCCAGTTGCACCTCGCGCAGCTCGCCGACGGCGGTTCGATAGGATGCCTGCTCCACCGCGCCGTACCCATGCCAGGCCAGCGCCAGCGTCACGACCACCAGCAGCGAAGCGGCGACCGCCAGCAGCCGGGCGTGCGGCCAGGATCGGCGTCGCGTGGCTGCCCGCCAGCCGCGCGGAGTCGCGGCAGGGTGCGGTTGCGCCAGCGCAGGTGCACCGGTGTGCGGCGTCGCCCAACTGCCACGCGGCGGCACGCCGCCGGCGCGCCAGCCGGCACCCAGCGCCTGCAGCCGGCCGCTTTGCTGCCACGCCGCGTCGAGCCGCACGTAGGCCACCCGGTGCGCGGTTGACGCATCCAGCCACGCGTCCAGCCGGCGCTGGTCGCGCTCGTTCCAGTGCTCGCCGTCGCGTCGGGCCAGCCAGCTCGCGGCGATGTGTTCGATCTCCCTGCTACTGGTCATGACCAAGCTCGATGGCGGTTTCCTGTTCGCCTGCACGGGTGTGGCGATGGGCGTGGCGATCGCCGTGCACATACTGAGCGATCAGCCGCGCGCCCTTGGCGATCTGCTTCTCCACGGTCTTCTCGCTGATGCCCATGCGGGCGGCGACCTGTTTCTGCGACAACTGCTCGACGCGGCGCAGCCAGACCACCTCGCGGCAGCGGTCGGGCAGGCGGTCGAACGCGTCGGCGAGGCGTTTCAACTCCTGGTGTGCGTCCAGCCGGCGGTCCGGCGTGACCTCGTCCACCGAGACGTTCAACGCGTCGATATCACCCACGGCCTCGATCGAGACCACCCGTTCGCGGCGCAGGCGGTCGGTCATCAGGTGGCGCGCCGTGGTGAACATGAACGACTTGGGTTGGGTCGGGCGCGACCGTGCCGCGGCTTCGTAGACGCGAACGTAGATCTCCTGGCGCAGGTCGTGGACCTCCTCGCGACGGAACCAGCTGCGCCGCAGATAGCGCATCAGGGCGCCCTCGTGGACGAGGATTTCGCGGGCAAACCAGCTGTTGAGGGAGTCGTCCACGAAGGCGACCTTAGCGTCAATCCGCGATGGAAATACAGCCATGGGGGAAACGCCGCGCCGGTTCGTCCCGATTCGAAGCGCGCCGCCTCTTGCGGTGCGGACTGCCACTTTCGTCCGGGGGATCGTACGCATGTTTTCCACCAAGCGGCTGCCCGGCCTGCTGCGTCCGGCCGCCCTGTGCCTGCTGGCTTTGGGCCTCGCACTGACCGGCGCGAACGCGCTGGCCGATTCCGCTGCCGCGCGCAACGGCTACGAGTACTACCAGGTCGGCGACCTCAAAGCGACCCGGCCCGGCGCCACCGAGCCGGCGCTGCTGCTGATGGGCGGCGGCGAGTGGCCGCACCAGGCGTTCGCGTGGCTGGCGGCCAAGGGTGGTCACGGGCATTTCCTGATCCTGCGCGCATCCGGTGCCGACGATCTGCAGAAGGAGCTGTACCGCGACGTCGGCGGCGTGGCCTCGGTGCAGACGCTGGTGTTCCACAGCCGCGCGGCGGCCAGCGATCCGCGGGTGCTGGAGATCGTGCGGCGGGCCGACGGCATCTTCATCGCCGGCGGCGACCAAGCCAACTACGTGCGGTTCTGGAAGGGTACGCCGCTGAACGCGCTGCTGGACCAGCATGTCGCCTCGGGCAAGCCGATCGGCGGCAGCAGCGCCGGGCTGGCGATCCTCGGCGGCCATGCCTACGGCGCGCTGGACGGCGGCAGCATCACGTCGGCTGAAGCGCTGGCCGATCCGCTGGGCGAGAGCGTCACCCTGGTCGACGGTTTCCTGCACATGCCGCGCCTGCAGCGGGTGATCACCGATACCCACTTCGACGCCCGCACGCGGCAGGGCCGGCTGATCGCGTTCCTCGCCCGGCTGCGGCACGAGGGCCATCGGGACACGGTCGGGCTGGGTGTGGATGAAGGGACGGCGCTGGCCATCGACGGCAACGGTATCGGCCGCGTGTTCACGTTGACCGACGGCTTCGCCTGGCTGCTGCGCCCGCAGGGTCAGCCGGAGCGGATCGAAGCTGGCAAGCCGCTGGACTATCGCGACGTGCGGGTGACCGGCATCGGCACGCAGAGCCGGATCGATCTGGGCAATCTCGAAGTGCGGCGGCCGGCATTCGAGGCGGTCGCCGACGTGCAGCATGGCAAGCTCGACCTGCGCCGATCGCTGCCTGTGATGCGTGGAGGCGACGACAACGGCGATCCGCTGGAACCGCCTGCGCCGGCACGCTGACGGCGTGCCGTTCAGGCGTCGTCGTCACCCTCGGTGATCTGCCGCTGCATGCGGTCCAGATAGGCGTCGAGTTCCTGCGTGCTGGCGAAGACCTCGCTCACCGGCACCGCCTTGACGATGTCGAACACCTTGCGCACCTGCGCCTGCGGGTTCAGCAGCAGGGTGTGGCCATGGCGGGCGCGCATGCTCTTGCGGATCCTGGCGAAGCTGCGCAGTCCGGCACTGCTTACGTATTCCAGTCCGGCCAGGTCGACCACCACGGTGCCGCCGTCGGCGAGCCGGGGCAGCAGTTCCAGCATGGCTTCGTCGAACTCGCCAAAGGTCATCGCGTCCAGGCGGCCGCCGACGTGGACGACGAGACGGGTGGACGCCGGAAATTCATGGTGCAGGCTGAGCGTCATGACGAAGGTCCATCCAGGTTCGGGTAGATGAAGCGGAGCCGCAGGTGGTTGCCGTCTGCGCTCCGTGTATAGCGCATTTCGCTGGTCATGGTGCGTGCCAGGTGGATGCCCAGGCCACCGATCTGGTCACGGTCGGCGAGGTCGCCGGTAAGGTCGGGGGCGGCGGATTGCAGCGGGTCGAAGGCGATGCCGTCGTCGGTGAGTTCGACTACAACGGCGTCCGGCCCGGGCTGCAGCCGGATGCGGATCTGGCCCGGGCGACCGTCGGGATAGCCGTACTCCACGGTGTTGACCATGAGTTCCTCCAGCACCAGCCGCATGTCGCCGCGCAAGGTGGCCGGCACCGCGGCTTCCTCCAGCAGGTTCTCGCAGCGGTCGAGCGCGTCAAACACGTCCGGGAGCTGGCTGTCGATGCGCAGCTCCGTGCCTGCCGCCTCGCCGTGCCAGGTGAGCGCCAGCACGGTGATGTCGTCGGCCTGGGTGGCGTCCGCCACGAAACGGTCGACGTCGCCCAGCAGCCGTTCGATGTAGCCGGCGGGAGGCGCTGTCGCCGGCACCCGGGTGAGGCTTTCGACGGTGCGCTCGATGCCGAACAGCTGCTGTTCCTGGTCGCTGGCCTCGGTGATGCCGTCGGTGTACATCAGCAGGGTTTCGCCCGGCTGCAGGCGCAGGTGGTGTTCGGGGTAGTCGGTGTCCTCGTACAGCCCGAGCACGGCGCCGGTGGGGAAATCCAGCAATTGCGGCGCGCTGCGCCCGCACAGGACCGGCGGCTCGTGGCCGGCGCTGGCCAGCACCAGATTGCCGCTGCCGGTGTCGAGCAGGCCGCACAGCAGGGTGACGAACATGCAGCTGTCGTTGCCGCGGCAAAGTTCGAGGTTGAGGAGCTGCAGCAGGTTCCGCGGGGTTTGCGCGCGTGGTGCCAGCGCCTTGGCCAGGGTGATGGTCTGGGCCATGAACAGGGCGGCCGGGATGCCCTTGTCGGAAACGTCGCCGACCATCACGAAGAAGCGCTGCGGATCGAGCATGAAGTAGCTGTAGAGATCGCCGCCTACCGCCCGCGCCGGGCGCAGTGCCGCGTGCAGCTCGAAGTGGGCGCAGACGGCATCGAGGTAGTGCTCGTTCGGCAGCAGGCCGATCTGGATCTGGTGGGCGATCTCCAGTTCGCTGGCCAGCCGCTGCTTCTCCCGGGCCACCCGCGCGAGATCCTCCAGGTGCAGGGCCAGCTCGCGGCGCATGCGGTCGAAGGAATGGGTGAGGCGGCCCATCTCGTCGGGGCGGCGGGCCGGCGGCAGCTCGAAGTCCAGTTCGCCGCGCGCGACGTGCTCGGCGCGGTCGGCCAGCACGCCCAGCGGCGCCATCGTGCGGCGGATGGTCATCAGGGTGATCAGGGCCACACCCAGCAGCGCCAGCAGTCCCAGCACCAGGCTCGGCAGGAAGATGCGCCGCACGCCGGCATAGATCTGGCGCTCCGGTATGGCCAGGCCGAGCCGCCAATGGGTGCCGTCGATCGGCGCGGAATAGATCCACACCGGCCCCTGCATGTGCGAGCTTTGCGCCGCGGCCAGGCGCACCGTCTCGGGCCGGTCGCTGGCCATCGCTTCGAGCAGGGCGGGCATGCCGCGTTTGCCGATCAGGTCCGGGTCGTCGTGCGCCAGGAAATCGCCATCGCTGTCCAGCACGAAGGCATAGGTGCCATCGGGCTTGTCCAGGCTGCCGAGTATCCGGTGCAGCCAGTCGAGCGTGACGTCGGTGTTGATGATGCCGATCGGGTGTCCGTCGCGGCTGATCGCCACGGAGTAGTTGATCACCAGGCGGTGGCGCGACTGCGAAAAGAACGGTCGCTGCCAGCAGCCGCTGCTGCAGCCGAGTCCGCCGAGAAACCAGTTGCTGTTCCAGTAAGGCTCGGCGGTATCTTGCGACAGGTCGCGACTGACCATGGTGCCATCGTCACGGCGGCTCACGAATGGCGAGTACGGGGGGGCGCTGCCAGGGTCCGACGGGGGGCGGAACACCGCGGCCAGCCCGTCCATGTCCCGGTTCGCGGCGAGGGTGTCCCGCAGCAGCGACTCGGCGTCGCCCTGGCGGGTGTCGATGATCGCGGCGAGCATCCGCGCGGACGCCGCGACGCGGCCGATCCGCCCCCGGATCTGGCTGCCTGCGCTGGCGGCCAGGGCGGCTGCCTCATGATGCGTATGGTCGAGGATCTGCGTGCGGGTGAGGGTGAGCAGCAAGGTGCCCACGGCCGCCAGCACCAGGGCGGAGCCGACCAGGACCCACAGCGCGGTGCGTGATGCGATGCTGCGGAACGCCAAGGGCGAGCCTCCTGTTTCCCTGGCTGGCATCTAGCCACGGAGCGGGATGTGTCGCAAGCAGGCGACTGTGCGCTGGTCCGGGAAAACGGACGTGATCGGGCATAATCCCGCCTCGGATTTCGCCGCGGAGACCAGCCATGTCCGGAGAACAGCACGAAGTGTGCTTCCGCTTTCTCGCCCAGCCTACCGACGTCAACTTCGGCGGCAAGGTGCACGGCGGCATGGCGATGAAGTGGATCGACCAGGCCGGTTATGCCTGTGCGGTGGCCTGGAGCGGTGCATATTGCGTCACTGCCTCGGTGAGCGGCATCCAGTTCGTTGCACCGATCCTGATCGGCGAGCTCGTCACCGTGCGGGCGCGTCTGATCCACACCGGCCGCAGCAGCATGCATCTGGCCGTCGACGTGATGGCCGGCGACTTGCGCAAGGGCGGGCAGCGCCTGGCGACCAGTTGCGTGATGGTCTTCGTTGCGCTGGACAGCCCGGACGGCAAACCCACCCAGGTGCCGCGCTGGGAGCCCCGCAACGAGGCCGAGCACCGCTTGCAGGCCAAGGCCAGACAACTGCTGGAGTTGTCCCGGGGGATGGAGCAACTGGTCGATCCCCGAGACTATGCCGGCACCTGACGGACACGGCCCGATGGCGTGTCGACATGCGATATGCGTGCCATGAGGTGTTGACAGTTCCCGGCACGATCCACACAATACGCGTTCTTTGTTGGAGGGATACCCAAGCGGCCAACGGGG
>CALCWL010000384.1 GCA_937906285.1 uncultured Rhodanobacter sp.
TTGTCCTTGGTCTGCGAGGAGAATTTCGGATCGGGCACCTTCACCGAAAGCACCGCAATCATGCCCTCGCGCATGTCGTCGCCAGACAAGGCCACCTTGGCGTTCCTGGCCAGGCCTTCCTTCTCGATGTAGTTCTGCAACGAGCGGGTCAACGCAGCGCGGAAGCCGGTGAGGTGAGTACCGCCGTCGCGTTGCGGGATGTTGTTGGTGAAGCAGAACATGGTTTCGTTGTACGAGTCCGTCCACTGCATCGCCACCTCCACCACGATGCCGTCCTGCTCGGCAGAGAGGCTGATCACGTTCGGGTGCAGCGCGGTCTTCATCTGGGACAGGTGTTGCACGAAGGAACGGATGCCGCCCTCGTAGGCAAACGTGTCCGAGCGCCCTTCCCCGCGCTCGTCTTTGAGCTGGATGGTGACGCCGGAGTTGAGGAAGGCCAGCTCACGCAGGCGTTTGGCCAGAATCTCGTAGTGGAAATCGATATTGCTGGTAAAGGTGGCCGGGCTTGGCAGGAAGCGCACGGTGGTGCCGCGCTTGTCCGACGGCCCGACTTCCTTCAACGGGAACAGCGGCTCGCCGAGCGAGTACTCCTGGAGGTATTCATGGCCATCGCGGTAAATGGTCAACCACAGGTGGTCGCTGAGCGCGTTCACCACGGAAACGCCCACGCCATGAAGGCCACCGGAGACCTTGTAGGAATTGGCGTCGAACTTGCCACCGGCATGCAGCACCGTCATCACCACCTCGGCGGTGGAGCGGTGTTCCTCCGGGTGCATGTCGACCGGGATGCCGCGGCCGTTGTCGGCGACGCTGACCGAACCATCCTCGTGGATCGTCACCACGACCCTGTCGCAGTAGCCCGCCAAAGCTTCGTCGATCGCGTTGTCGACGACCTCGAACACCATGTGGTGCAGGCCGGTGCCGTCATCAGTGTCGCCGATGTACATGCCGGGGCGTTTGCGCACCGCCTCGAGGCCCTTGAGTACCTTGATGTTGCTCGAATCGTAGTGGGATTCGTTGAGGGATTCGTTCATGCGAAGGTCGTTTCCTGGCGCCAGCGACCCGGCCCGACGCGGCGCCGTGATCGGCCGGGCAAGGGTTATGCAACCTGTCAAAGGTGCAACCTTTCAATTATAGCAGGCGGGTCATCCGGCCTTGTTCCACGTGGAACACCCGGGCGTCGGTTGCCTGCAACGCCGGCGGCAGTTCGGTGCCGGTCAGCAGCACCTGGGCGCCGGCGTCCTGCAGCTGAGCCACCACGGCCGCCTGGTGTGACTGGTCCAGCTCCGAGGCGAGGTCGTCCAGACATACCACCGGCCAGTCACCGTGTTCCTGCGCATACAAGGTCGCTTGCGCCAGTACGCAGGCCAGCGCAGCGAGCTTCTCTTGGCCACGCGACAGATGCTCGCGCAGCGGTGCCCGTGCGAACGAAAGCGTCCAATCGGCGCGATGTGGGCCCAGGCTGGTATGCCCTCGCGCCTGGTCCCGACCGCGCTGGGTCGCCAGCTGATCGGCAAGCGCCAGCTCGTCCGACCAGCCGCGGCGGTAGCGCAATTCCATGGTGCCCAACTCGGGCAGCAAGGCCGCCATGCTGAATTCAAGGCAAGGCCGCAGGCGGTCCACGTACGCGCGGCGCTGCAAGTCGATGAGTTCCGCGGACTGCGAAAGCTCGCGCTCCCAGGGTTCGAACAGGTCGTCCGACGGTACCGCTCCCGTGCGCAGCAAGCTGTTGCGCTGCTTCAGTGCGCGCTGGCAGCGTCGCCACAACGCCAGGAAGTGCTGTTCCACGTGGAACACACCCCAATCGAGATAGCGCCGACGCTCCTCGGCGGGCCCGGCGATCAGGGCATGCGAGCCGGGCTCGAAGCACACCACCGCACAGGTTTGCACCAGTTCGCCAATCGAGACGATCTCGCCATTGATCCGCGCTTCCCAGCGCGCGCCCGAACGCCCCAAGCCCAAGCGCTCGACACCGGGTTCATCGCGGTGACGCACCTCGGCGAACAAGGCAAGTTGCGCCATGCCCCGCTGCACCAGCGCGTCGCGTGCGCCCGAACGGAACGAGCGCGCATGGGAAAGCAGAAACGCGGCCTCCAGCACGCTGGTCTTGCCGGCGCCGTTGTCGCCGACGAACACGTTGATGGCCGGGTCCAGTGCCAAACTGACATCAGTCAGGCAGCGCAAGCCGCAGATACGCAACTGTTCCAGCTTCATGCGGACCACCCCAAACGACAACGCCGGGGCTCCCTGCGGAGACCCCGGCGCTGGTGGTGACGACGCCTGATCGCAACGAGCACGAGCGCCGCGTCAGAGCCGCAGCGGCATGATCACGTGACGGGCCTGCTCGTTGTCGTGTTCCTGCACCAGGCAGCTGGACTGCGCGTCGCGAAGGCTCAGGCGCGCCTTGTCACCGCGCAGGGCCGCCAGAGCATCGAGCAGGTAGCCCACGTTGAAGCCCACGGCCAAGTCGGAGACATGGGTGTCGGCTTCGACCTCCTCCACCGCTTCTTCCTGCTCCGGGTTGTGGGCCACGATGCGCAACTTGCCCGGCGACAGCTCCAGCCGTACGCCGCGATACTTCTCGTTCGACAGGATGGCCGCGCGCTGAAGTGCCCCGCGCAGGACTTCGCGGTCCAGCGTGGCGGTCTTGTCCGCGCCCAGCGGAATCACCGCCTCGTAGTCCGGGAAGCGCCCATCGATCAGCTTCGAGGTGAAGGTGACATTGCCCCGACGCAGGCGCAGATGATTGCGACCGAACTCCAACTCCACCTCGCCGTCGCCGCCTTCCAGCAGACCGATCAGCTCGTTGACGCCCTTGCGCGGGATGATGATCTGCCGCCGCGTGCTCA
>CALCWL010000385.1 GCA_937906285.1 uncultured Rhodanobacter sp.
CGCCAGCTCAGCTCGCCGCGACTTCCTCGACGCTGTACCCGACCGTGCCGGCCGACGCCACCACGCCCTTGTCGTTCTGCGCGAAGTATTCGACGTCGAACTTGGCGAAGCTGATCGAGATGTTCTCCGTCAGCATGTCCTCACCGCCCGACCCACCGGTGGAATAACTGGTGACCATCGCGCTGGTCAGCTTGATGGTGAAGTAGTCCTCCTGCTTGCCGCCGGCCTTGGACACGAACAGCGTCGCAGTGCCGATGTGCGCGCCGGTGACCAGCGCCTTGATGAAGGACGTGGTGCTCTTGTCGAGGTACTTGGTGAAGCTGATGTCCTGCACATTGGCCTTGCCCGCGCCGCCACCGGTGCCATGGCCGAAGGAACCGCTCTGCGACATCCCCCAGGACCAGGCCAGCAGTTGGATCTGGTCCTTGTGCTTGGTGTGCTTGGATTCGCCGGTGAAGGTGACGTCGCCGCCCTCCAGCTTCAGATGCATGTCTAGTGCCATGAGAATTCTCCTTGTCTGTTGAAATCAGGTGAACCGGACAGTTCTCGCTCGGAGGAAGCTGCTCGGCGATTGACTGCTACTGCCAGTTGAAACCGTGGAACGAACCTGCGAGAAACTTCCCGGTCAGCTCTTGGCCGCCGAAGGAAGACGGGACACCAGTCTCAAGGAAACCGTCAGACCCTCCAACTGATAATGCGGCTTGAGGAAGAACTTCGACGTGTAATACCCAGGTGCTCCTTCCACCTCTTCCACCACCACCTCCGCGGCCGACAAGGGTTTGCGGGCCTTGGTCTCTTCGCTGGAGTTGGCCGGGTCACCGTCGACGTACTGGTTGATCCAGGACGCCAGCCAGCGCTCCATCGCCGTACGATCCTTGAAGGAGCCGATCTTGTCGCGCACGATGCACTTCAGGTAATGCGCGAAACGGCAGCAAGCGAACATGTACGGCAAGCGCGCGCCCAGCGCCGCATTGGCGGTGGCGTCCGGATCGTCGTACTCCTCCGGCTTGCTCAGCGACTGGGCACTGATGAACGCGGCCATGTCCGAATTCTTGCGATGCACCAGCGGCATCATGCCCATCTTGTCCAGCTCGGCCGAGCGGCGATCGGTGATCGCGATCTCGGTCGGGCACTTCATGTCCACGCCGCCGTCGTCGGTCGGGAAAGTGTGCGCGGGCAGGCCTTCGACCGCGCCGCCGGACTCGATGCCGCGGATGCGCGAGCACCAGCCGTATTCCTTGAACGAGCGGTTGATGTTCACCGCCATCGCATAAGCCGCGTTCTGCCAGGTGTACTTGGACGAATCGGCTCCGGCGGTGTCTTCCTCGAAGTTGAACTCCTCGACCGGGTCGGTCTTGGAGCCATACGGAAGGCGTGCGAGCGTGCGCGGCATGGTCAGGCCGATGTACTTGGCGTCGTCCGACTCGCGCAGCGAACGCCACGCGGCGTAGTCGGGGGTGGAGAACACCTTGGCCAGGTCGCGCGGGTTGGCCAGCTCGTTCCAGCTGTCCATGCCCATCAGGGTGGAAGCCGCAGCCGAGATGAACGGCGCGTGCGCTGCAGCCGCAACCTGCGCGATGCCGGTAAGCAGCTCGACGTCGGGCGGGCTGTGATCGAAGTAGTAATCGCCGACCAGGCAACCATAGGGCTCGCCGCCGAGCTGACCGTATTCCTCCTCGTACAGCTTCTTGAAGATCGGGCTCTGATCCCAGGCCGTGCCCTTGTAGCGCTTCAGGGTCTTGCCCAGCTCCTTCTTGGAGATGTTCATCACGCGGATCTTGAGCAACTGATCCGTCTCGGTGTTGTTGACCAGATGATGCAACCCGCGCCACGCGCTTTCCAGCTTCTGGAAATCGGCGTGATGCATGATCAGGTTGATCTGCTCGCTGAGCTTGCGGTCGATCTCGGCGATGTAGGCGTTGATGGTCTGGGCGACGTCGTCAGAAACGATGTCGGCCTTGTTCAGCACCTGCTCGGCCAGGGTGCGCACGGCCGATTCGACCTCTTCCTTGGCACGATCGCTCTTGGGCTTGAACTCCTTGCTCAGCAGCGCAGCGAAGTCGCCGGCGTCGAGAGTCTGTACGGCGCCTTCCTGGTCGGCTAGCTTTTCGGTGGCCATGCGTGCTTACTCCCCGTCTTTGTTGGTGTCGTCGGCGGGCTTGGGCGCCGAAACCAGCGACTGCAGCAGCGCCGGGTCCTTGAGTGCCTGGGCAATCAGGTTCTCGGCACCTGCCTTGCCGTCCATGTAGGTATCCAGGTTGGCAAGCTGCGTGCGCGCCTCGAGCAGTTTCGCCACGGCACCGACCTTGCGGGCGACCGCCGCCGGCGAGAAGTCGTCCATGCTCTCGAAGGTGATGTCCACCGCCAGGCTGCCTTCGCCGGTGAGCGTATTCGGCACCGCGAAGGTCACCCGCGGCTTCATCGAGTTCAGGCGGCTGTCGAAATTGTCGACGTCGATCTCCAGCGCCTTGCGGTCCTCGATGGGTGGCAACTCCCCGGCGTTGGCGCCGGACAGATCCGACATCACGCCCATCACGAACGGTACCTGCACCTTCTTCTGTGCGCCGTAGACCTCGACGTCGTACTCGATCTGCACGCGGGGCGCACGGTTGCGCGCGATGAATTTCTGACTACTTTGCTTTGCCATGCGACTCTCCCGGTGGGCATGCTTGGGTTTTCGAGATGCAGCATTCATCCGCCCCGGCGCGGCCGGAAACAAGCCGGCGACGGCGGAACGAAAAGTCATTGGAGGCAGGCGGCCGAATGCACCGATGGCGCCCCTGGACGGTCGCAACCATGGCGAGGTGCGTGCGGCGTGCTCGATCGGCGGAAAGCATGGACGACACGGCAACGCGCGGACACGAACTGCGCCCGCGCACGGGAGCAAGGCTCGATTCCGATGGCGACTGTGCACGCAAGTCCATACGTCCCCTTCGTTCCCCGCGGCGGCCAGGCAGTGGCGGCATGGCATGCGCCGCGACGCACGAAACATCTCGGCACACCATCCGACTTTACTGAAGCACCACACCCCACCGTCGCACGTCGAAACCGATGACCACCCCACCTCGGCGTTGGACTTGGCGTGGCTGAGTGCCCGATCTCCTCGTCGCCTCATGGCGCGCCGGGACCCGAAGATCACTGGCAGCCGGAGTACGATCGACCGTCCGGGCAATCTACATCCGTGAACAGATTGCTGCAAGCTGAATCGACCGATTTCCGCCGATCTGCGCGCGACTCGACGAGACGGCGGCGAGACGACGGGGTTCGCGCGGCCAGCACGGATGCACACAGCGGGGCGAACATGTTTGGCGGAGAAACAAGACGGTCACGTGGCCAACGACGAGCGCACCGTCAGCCCACGAAAAAGGGGAACCCGGCTCGGATTCCCCTCTCGGTTCCACTCGATCCGTGGATCATGGAATTGGTGGGCGGTACAAGGATCGAACTTGTGACCCCTACCATGTCAAGGTAGTGCTCTACCGCTGAGCTAACCGCCCGTCGCCGCGGCCAGGCCGTGCGAGCCGCGCAGTATACGGGAGCCGGCGGCGCCCGACAATATCCCGCCGCCCTGGCCTAGCGCAACGCCTGCTCGCGCAGCTGGTGGATCCGATCGCGCAGCCGGGCGGCGTCCTCGAATTCCAGATTCTGCGCGTGCCTGTACATCTGCGCCTCCAGCCTCTTGAGCAGGGCAGCCGCCTGCGGCGCGTCGAGGCCGGCGTAATCGGCGCCCTGCTCGGCCACCGCGCGGTCGCGGGTGCGCGTCTTGCCGCCGCGCCGGTTGCCGGCCTCGCTGCGCGCGCCCTCCATGATGTCTGCGATGCGCCGAACCACGGTTTTCGGCGTGATGCCGTGCGCCTGGTTGAAGGCGAGCTGCTTCTCGCGGCGCCGTCCGGTCTCGTCCATCGCCGCCTGCATCGAACGGGTGACGCTGTCGGCGTACAGGATCGCCTTGCCGCGCACGTTGCGCGCGGCGCGGCCGATGGTCTGGATCAGCGAGCCGGTGGAACGCAGGAAGCCCTCCTTGTCGGCGTCGAGCACCGCCACCAGCGACACCTCGGGCATGTCCAGTCCTTCACGCAGCAGGTTGATGCCGACCAGCACGTCGAACTCGCCCAGGCGCAGGTCGCGGATGATCTCGCTGCGTTCGACCGTTTCGATGTCCGAGTGCAGATAGCGCACCTTCACGTCGTGCTCGGCCAGATACTCGGTGAGGTTCTCGGCCATGCGCTTGGTCAGCGTGGTGACCAGCACGCGGTCG
>CALCWL010000386.1 GCA_937906285.1 uncultured Rhodanobacter sp.
CCGGCGAAGGTGCGCAGCATGGCGGTCTCCGCCGCCATGGTGGTGATGGTGAGCTGGCGAAGGCGCAGGCGGCCACCCTGCCAGTCGGCGGCGCCGATCATGAAGGCACGGGTGCCGGTGCCGCCGGCCAGGCCGGTGGTTTCGGTGTCGAAGTGCAGCAGGCGGTCATGGTGGACGGGGGTCATGCGGGCGAAGCCGGCGTCGATGATTCGCGGTGGCACGAGCCAGTCGGCGAAAGCCTCGCTGTAACGCAGGCCGGGCGACAGTTCGACGCCGGGGACGTCGCGGTCGCGCGATGACGGGACGGCTGCAAGGCCACGTTTGAGCTGGGCGTGGCGCTGGAGCAGGCGGCGCAGTTCGGGTGGCATCGCGGGGGTGGGCGGCGCGCCCGTCGACTTCCCCGCCCCCCAGGACTGCGACCCTCCATGGCCGCTCCCCGCGTGGGTGTCGCTACGCTCGGAGTCTGCCCCGGACTCGATCGGGGGGTGGACGGGAATGGGCGAGCTGGTGTTCGAAGCGCGTCCTGCCTCGGTTTGAAGCTGGCGCAGTTTCGCGAGCAATGGGTTCACAGCGCCACCAGCAGGGCGAGCACGCGCAGGGCCAAGGCTTTCGGTGTGGTGGCGTCAAGGCCGTCTGGCGATGCGTTGGGGAGTGATGGCGCACCTTCATCGGCGGCCAGCACCGGGCCGACGCAGGCGGGGCAGCCGGCGCGGCAGTCGCAGCGTTCGATCAGGCTCACCGATTGCGCCAGCAGATCCTCGCGACGGCGGAACAGCGGTTCGCTGTGGCCGATGCCGCCGGGGAAAGCGTCGTACAGGTAGACGGTGGGCGTGAACGGCGCGTCCGGCGCCAGCGCGGCGGGCTGGCCGTCGCTGCCGCGCAGCTGGCCGCGACCGTGGAGGTCGGTACTGGCGAACCACGCGCCATCGCCCGAGCCCACGGCTTTCTGCAGGTCGCGCGCCTCGGCCATCACCGCCACGGTGGCGACGATGTGCAGCGCGTAGGCCGCGCCGAGAAAACCGTCCAGCGCCTGCTGGCGCTGTTCGAACGCGGCCTCAAGCACCATCTGCGGCAACTGCCACCACACCGCGGTGGTGTGCAGTTCCTGGTCGGGCAGGTTGACCGGGCCGTAGCCGATGTTCTCGTGCGAGTAGAAGCGGATCTTCTTGTAGCCGGGCACGCGGCGCACCACGTGCACTTCGCCGTGACGGGCGTGGCCGCAACCGGCGTGCGAGCTGTCGAAACAGTCCAGCACCTTCAGCTTCGTGTAGTCGATGGCGTCGGTGTAGTAGTCGACGTTGGTGCGCGTGACGTAGGCCTTGCGGCCTTCCCAATCCAGTTTCTCGACCTGGTAGGGCAGCGACTGCACCATGTGGATGGCGCCTTCATACAGGGTCACCGCGGCGGCGGAGTAGTCGACTTCGGCGATGATGGTCTGGCGACCGTCGGTGCGGTCGACCACCACGAAATTGCCGTCCGCCACCGAGCGCAGCGACACCGCGATGGCCGGGTAGCTGTCGGCGATCCATTCCCAGCGGTCACCTTCGCGATGCAGCACGCCTTCCTCGGCCAGCAGGTCGAGCCAGGGCGTGGCGACCTCGGTGCCGAACATCTCGTCGCCGGTGAACGGCAGCTCGAACGCAGCGCAGCGGATGTGGTCGAGCAGGATCAGCGGTTGGTCGGGCTGGATGCGGGCGTGCTCGGGCGTGGCGCCCTGGAAGAACTCCGGGTGGCGCACGAGGTATTGATCCAGCGGATCGGAACTGGCCACCAGCACGCCCAGCGCCGATTGCTGGCGCCGGCCGGCGCGGCCGAAGCGCTGCCAGGTGGCGGCGACCGAGCCGGGGTAGCCGTTCAACACCACCGCATCGAGCGAACCGATGTCCACGCCCAGCTCCAGTGCCGAGGTGCTGACGATGCCGTCGATGCTGCCTTCGCGCATCGCCCGTTCGGCGGCGCGGCGCTCCTTCGGCAGGTAGCCGCCGCGATAGGCGCGGATGCGCGGCGGCTTGCGCGGGTCGTGGTCGAACACGTCCTTGAGGTATTTGGTGAGCACCTCGACCATGCTGCGCGACTGGGCGAACACCAGCGTCTTCATGCCCGACTTGATCGCCATGCGCGCGATGCGGTTGGCCTGCGAGCGGGCGGACGCCCGCAGGCCGAGGTCGGGGTTCACCACCGGCGGATTCCACAGCAGCACGTGCTTGTCGCCGGTGGGTGCGCCGCTTTCGGTGATTGCGGTGACCGCGTCCTCGATCAGCGCCTCGGCATGCTCCTGCGGGTTGCCGATGGTGGCCGAGCACAGGATGAACTGCGGGGTGACGCCGTAGAACGCGCACACGCGTTTCAGGCGGCGGATCACGTTGGCCACGTGCGAGCCGAACACGCCGCGATAGGTGTGCACCTCGTCGATCACCACGTAGCGCAGGTTTTCGAAGAACTGCGCCCACTTGGTGTGATGCGGCAGGATGCC
>CALCWL010000387.1 GCA_937906285.1 uncultured Rhodanobacter sp.
GACTGGGTGCAGTCGGTGGGCATGGCGTTCTCGCTGGTGCTGCTGATGCCGAGCCTGGGTTCGGCGGCGAACGGCCTGCTCACCTTCAACGGCGTGTGGCACCGCCTGCGCACCGACCCGGCAGCCAAGTTCATGGTGCTGTCGCTGGTGTTCTACGGCGCCTCCACCTTCGAAGGCTCGATGATGGCGATCAAGACGGTGAACTCGCTTTCGCACTACACCGACTGGACCATCGCCCACGTGCACTCGGGTTCGCTGGGCTGGGTGGCGATGATCACCATCGGCTCGCTCTACGCCATGGCGCCGCGCGCGCTGGGCCGGCCGGAGATGCACTCGCGCAACGGCATGGAGCTGCACTTCTGGCTGCACGTCATCGGCACCCTGCTTTACGTGGGTTCGATGTGGACAGCCGGCGTCACCGAGGGCCTGATGTGGCGCGCCACCAACCCCGACGGCGCGCTGACCTACGGCTTCCTCGACAGCCTGCTCGCGATCAAGCCGATGTACGTGATTCGCTGGGCCGGCGGCGTGTTCATCCTGTCCGGCATGTGGGTGATGGCGTGGAACCTGTGGCACACCGCCGCCGATGCCCGCGCGCGGCTGATCAAGCCGATCCCGGTGCCGATTCCCGAGCCCGCGCCGCACCAGGTGCCCGCGCCACTGCCCGCCGTGGGTTAAGGAAAATTCCAGATGGCCTACAAACATTTCGAAGCGATCGAGAAGCATGCCGGCCTGCTCGGCATCGGCATCGCGATCATGGTCTCGCTGGGCGGACTGGCCGAGATCACCCCGCTGTTCATGGAGGCGCATTCGGTGAAGGCGCCGCCGGGCGTGCATCCGTACGAGCCGCTGCGCCTGATCGGCAAGGACGTCTATGTGCGCGAGGGCTGCTACCTGTGCCACTCGCAGATGATCCGCGCGCTGCGTTTCGAGACCGAGCGCTATGGCCATTTCTCCACCGCCGAGGAGTCGGTCTACGACCGCCCGTTCCAGTGGGGCTCCAAGCGCACCGGGCCGGACCTGGCGCGCGTGGGTGGCAAGTATTCCGACGAATGGCAGCGCCTGCACCTGATGGACCCGCGCCAGGTGGTGCCGCAGTCGAACATGCCGGCCTACCCGTGGCTGGCGCACAACACGATCAGTGCCGAGGACGTGCAGGCGCGCATGCGCACGCTGCGCAAGCTGGGCGACCCGTACACCGACGCGCAGATCGCGGCGGCGCCCGAGGCGGTCAAGGGCAAGACCGAGATGGACGCGCTGATCGCCTACCTGCAGGGCCTGGGCATCGCCAACGAGCCGGCGCCGCCGGCGGGCAAGGCGACGGACTCCGGCGCCGTGGCGGGAGCCACGCCATGACGCCGATGAACCCGGTGTGGGGACACATCGCCGGCGTCTTCATCATCCTGATGCTGGTGACCTTCATCGGCATCTGGATCTGGGCCTGGCGCAAGCGCCACCAAGCCACGTTCGACCGCATGGCGCGCCTGCCGCTCGAACAAGACGAACAACCCGACAGCGATGTCGATGCCAAGGAGGATCGCCCATGAGCACCGGCTGGTCGTTGTGGGTCATGTTCCTGGTGGTGCTCAACCTGGGCATCACCTTTGCGCTGTTCCTGTGGGCGCCGCGGGCGAAAATCCCGACCCGCCCCGACGGCACCACGGGCCACGTGTGGGCGCACGGCACCATCCTGGAAGGCCTCAAGAACCTGCCCATGTGGTGGATCGTGTTTTCCGGCGCGATGTTCGCTGCGGCGTTCATCTACCTGTTCCTGTTCCCCGGCTTCGGCAACCACAAGGGTGCGCTGGGCTGGACTTCGCACGGCCAGCTGGCACGTGAAGTGGCCGCCAACGAGGCCAAGCTGGATCCGCTGCTGGATCGCTTCCGCCTGTACACGGTGGAGCAACTGGCCGGCGACCCGCAGGCACGGCAGATGGGCAAGGTGCTGTTCGAGGACAACTGCGCCGCCTGCCACCAGCGCAGCGGCACGGGCAACATCCTGGTCGGCGCACCCAACCTCACCGACGGCGACTGGCTCTACGGCGGCACCGGCAAGGACATCACCACCTCGATCCACGACGGTCGCAGCGGCGTGATGCCGCCTTGGGCGAGCCTGGGCGCGGACAACGTGAAAAACCTCACCCAGTACGTGCTGAGCCTGTCCGGCGCCCCGCACGACGCCGCCAAGGCAGCGGCCGCCAAGCCGCTGTTCGCCACCTGCGCCGCTTGCCACGGCGCCGAGGGCAAGGGCAACCCGGCGCTGGGCGCGCCGAACCTCACCGACCACGTCTGGCTGTACGGCGGCACCCCGACCGAGATCGAGCAGACCATCAGCAATGGTCGCCAGGGCCACATGCCGCCGTGGGGCGCGCGCCTGAGCGAAGACCAGATCCACGTGATCGCCGCCTACGTCTACCACCTGTCACACCCCGCCGATGAAGGCCAGCCATGACATCGGCGCCCGCACGGCATCGGCCTGGTATCGCCAGCCGGTGCTGTGGCTGGGAGCGTTCATCTTCGCCGCCTCGCTGGCCGGCTGCGTGTGGCTCATCGCGGTCAGCGTCCGCTATGCCGACACGCCGCTGACCACCAGCTCGCACGCGGTATTCGGCGTGCCGGTGACGGCACACAGCGCGCCGCCTCCTCCCGCTGACCCTCCCGCGCCGCGGCCATGACCAGCGCGGCGACATGGGCCGATCCCCGGCTCGCCGCCCAGGTACTGCGCGAGCGACGTGACGGCCTGAGCGAAATCGCCCTGCACGTCGAGGCGCTGGACGATCCCCGCCAGCTGCTCTGGCTGGAGCAGCGCATCAACGCGCTGGCCGGCGTGCGCCGGGTCAGCGTCGACCGCGCCGCGCGGCGCATGCGGGTGGTCTGGGATATCCGACGCACCACCCTGCCCACCCTGCTGGAGAACTTCGCCACTGCCGGCTGCCCGGCACGCCCGCTGCGCCTGGACGAGGTGGATGATGCCCGCGCTGCCGAGATGCACGATGCGCTCAAGCGCATCCTGGTGGCCGGCATGTGCGCGATGCAGGTGATGAGCTACGCCCTGGTGATCTACCTCGGCGTGGTCGACTTCGTCGATTTCAGCACGCGCAACCTGTTCCGCTGGCTCGGCCTGCTCACCACCCTTCCGCTGGTGTTCTACTCGGCGCGGACGTTCTTCCGCGGCGCCGCCGAAGAGCTGCGCGGCCGGCGCCTGGGCATCAACCTGCCGGTGGCGCTGGCGGTATCGCTGGTGTTCGCCGCCAGCGTGATCAACACCCTGCGCGGCAGCGGCGAGGTGTACTTCGATTCGGTCAGCATGTTCGTGTTCCTGCTGCTGGTCGGGCGCTACATCGAGCTGCGCTCGCGCCACCGCGGCGACGCGCGCGGCGACGCCCTGCTCGACGCCACGCCGCTGCTGGCGCAACGGCGCCGTGCCGACGGCGAACTGGAAACCGTGCCGGCAATGACGCTCGCCGCTGGCGACTGCGTGCACATCGACGACGGCGGCACCGTGCCGGCCGACGGGGTGCTGGAAAGCGCCTCGGTCGAGGTGGACGAAGCGCTGCTCTCCGGCGAATCGCGCCCGCAACGGCGCCAGCGCGGCGAGCG
>CALCWL010000388.1 GCA_937906285.1 uncultured Rhodanobacter sp.
AGCTGCCGCCGGCCGACGCAAACGCGTTGACATCATGGGTGGCGGCGGCCGCCGCCGCGCTCATGCGCAGCGAAGCCGACTGATTGCGCTCCGGGCGACCATAGTCGGCGTACAGCGAGCCTTCGACGACGATTGCGGCGGGCTCACTCGGCTTGAGTGGGCGGGCCTGCTGATGCCGTACCCTCGGCAACAAGCCGGTGGTGCGCCAGGCAGTCGCGGTTGGGGCCGGCGCCTTTTTCCGGGCCTTTATCGGTGCCGCATGGCGCGGCAGACTGCATCCGAGCGTCAACAGCAACGAGCTGACGCATCGCGGACGCGATTTGCGTGCGCAAGTATTCATGTTCCCCTCCAATAAAGGCCCCCCGTGGCCTGGCTCATCGCCGCATTGGACGCGTGTGCAGTGCGCTCCCATTGCGCCGACGAACCGGCGGCCATGCTACGTGCCAATCAAGCCGCCGCTCTAGGCGATTCTGGCCAGTATCGGCGCTGAACTCGGCACGAAACTCACCGGGTGGCGATGTGAGGCCGTGGTGGATGCGCACCAGCGCGCATGCACGACGCAGGGTCCCGCAGTCGGCGTCAGCCATCAGCGGATCGAGCATCAGCAGCAACAGGCACCGCCGGTAATCGACAGGCCCGGCTTCACCCGTGACGCGCGGATCGGATGCCGATATGCAACGGGAGGCGAGTCGTCGGGCGTGAGATCAAACCGATGCAATGGAGGGTTCCAGGCGGGAGAACCGATGGATGCCATCCGCTGGTGACGGCGACCACGCGCCGCCAACCGCCGTCACTACCGCGGCTGCGCCGGTGACCCCCGGCACGATGCATACCCCACGCCGATGCCCAGCGACACGCCGAGCAACTCGCACAGCACGCGCAGGCCCAGGTGCTCCGGATCGTGCATGCCGGCCAGCACCGCCTGCAGCAGGGCGATCGACTGCAGGTTGGCGTAGTTGAGATAGAACATGTCCCACAAGTCGCCGCTGACGGTGAGCACGCACGCCAGCAGGAACGCCCAGCCGATCTTGCGCGCGGCGCTCCAGCCGTGGCGGCTGCCCAGCCAATGCAGCGCCAGGAACAGCAGCAGCCCGGCCGCGGCCGAGATCGCGCCGGCCTGCAGGCCGCCGATGATGCCGCTGCCCATCCATGACTGGTCGTAGTGCACTGCGCTCGTTCCCCGGAGACCGTGAGCATGTTCGCCTGCGCGCACGTGCACGCTAGACTGCACGGCCCCACTCGTTTGGAGCAGTCTGCATGACTCACGCCGTTTCCGCCACGACGGCCCTGATCGTGGTCGACGTGCAGCCCGACTTCATGTCCGGCGGCGCGCTGGCCTGCCACGAGGGCGACGCGATCATCGACGGCATCGACGCGCTGCTGCGCGCGCGCCGCTTTCGCCATGTGGTGGCCACGCAGGACTGGCACCCGCGCGGTCACGTCTCGTTCGCCAGCTCGCATCCGGGTCATGCGCCGTTCGACGGGATCAACCTGCACGGCCACGCACAGACGCTGTGGCCGGATCACTGCGTGCAGGGCACGCCGGGTGCCGCGTTGCATCCGCAGGTGGACTGGTCGGCGCTGGACGCGGTGCTCCGCAAGGGCAGCGACCCGGGCGTGGATTCCTACAGCGGCTTTCGCGAAAACCACGGCCCGCACGGCACGCGCCCCAGCACCGGGCTGGCCGGCTGGCTGCGCGAGCGTGGCGTGGACGAGGTGGTGGTGTGCGGACTGGCGCGCGACGTGTGCGTGCTGTGGACCGCGCAGGACGCCGTGGCGCTGGGCTTTCGCGCGCACCTGCTGTGGGAGCTCTCCCGCCCGGTCACGCCGGCCAGCGATGCGGCCACCTGCGCCGCGCTGCAGGCGCAAGGCATCGGCATCATGTAGGAGCGCTCAGGCGTCGTTCTCGCCGGATACGTGCACCCGCGCCACGCCGTCCTCGTCCACCTCCACGCTCAGCGTGATCGGGCGGCAGCACACCTGGCAATCCTCGATGTACTGCTGGCTGGGGATCGAGGTGTCGAGCAGGATGCCGATGGCCTCGCCGCAATACGGACAGTCGATGGCGTGTGGGGTGAGCATGGCGAGTCTCCGCGGAGGACGACCCAGTACAGCACGGACCCGGGTGACGCGCCCGTCAAGCGTGACGCAGCGACCAGGCCTGCGGCAGCCCGATCCAGAACAGCGCGTCACGCTTGCAGCGCGGGGCCAGCTTGAGCAGTTCGTTGTCCTTGCTGACCAGCCAGCGCGCGCCCGACGCCTGCGCCAGTTCCAGGAACTTCTGGTCGTCCGGATCGGCGCAGCGCGGCAATGGCGCGGCGGCGGTGGCCAGTTCGTTCGGCAGGCAGCGCACCAGCGCATCGAACGCCGCCTCGATCCCCGGTCGGGCGGCGTCGGTGACCGGCAGCTGCGGGTAATGCAGCACGCGCAGCCATTCCTCGCGGCAATCGGCGCGCGTCACCGCCTCGATCGTGCCGCGCTGCATCGCCACGTGCAGCGCGGCGGATTGCGCGTCGCCGAACAGGAAGATGTCCAGGCACACATTGGTGTCCAGCACGACGCGCGGCGGCGAGGGTTCGGCAGTCATCACACCATGATGCGGCAAGCAGGTCACGCGATGCACGGTACGCCTGCCTGGCGCGGTCGCGCTCGCGGCGGCCCGTGCCGCCGCGAGCGCGCCCCGGCTTCAGTGGCCGCGGCTCCCGGCCAGCTTGACGCGCGTGCTGACGTAGACATCGCCCGGGTCGGCCGGCACCTGGGCGAAATGCTTGCGCCCGAAATACAGGCGGGTGCCGTCGCGGGACAGCGTGGCGCGGGTTTCCGCGCCGTCCGCCGTGTTGACGGCGGGGTTGTCGATCGGGCCGCGCACCGTCCACGGCGAGGCGGTGTTGGGGCGCGTGGCATACCAGATGTCCTGGTTGCGCGGATCGGCGCTGGCGCGATTGCTGCTGAACACGATCTCCAGCCCGTCCCAGCGCACGTTCGGCATCAGGTCGG
>CALCWL010000389.1 GCA_937906285.1 uncultured Rhodanobacter sp.
GTGGTGGACGACGCCACCATCACCTCGCACATCAAGCGCATCCGCAAGAAGTTCGTTGCAGTGGCGCCCGACTTCGACGCGATCGAGACCGTTCATGGCGTGGGCTACCGGTGGAAGCCGTGAGCGCGCGTCTGTGCGTGGCGCTGGCACTGTTCTTCTGCGCGGCGCTGACTTGGGCGACCGGCACCGGGGACGACGTGCTGGCCCGCGGCGCCCGCGACGGCAACGCACCGGCCTGGACGATCGCGGTGGCGTCGCCGCCGGGCTGGACCCGCGACTGCTGCACTTACGCGCAGGCGATCGGTGTCAACGCGGTGCTGTACCAGGGCGAGTGGAGCGGCAAGCCGCAGCGGGTCATGGTGCTGAACGTGTGGCCGCGCGTGCTGCCCAGCCTGGCCGCCGAGGTGCAGGCCGACCGCAAGCGCTATCGCCAGCTCGACCCCGCCGGCAAGGCCACCAGCTTTGCCGTGCGTCATCCCGACATGGCCTGCGAGGCCAGCGTCTACGAAGGCAGTGATCATGTCGACGACGTGCTGGTGTTCTGCGATCCCGGCCAGGCCAGCGGCATCCGCTACAGCTGGTCGATGGCCTTCGACGACGGTGACCCCACGCGCCGCGCGCTGCTGGATGACTTCATGCGGGTGGTGATGGCCTCGCACTACCAGCGTGCCACGGCACCGGCCGATGCCCGCTGAGCGACTGACGGGAAACGCATGAGCCTGCGTCGCAAGCTGCTGCTGGTGGCGCTGTGCACGCTGGCGCTGCCGGTCGCCGGCTGGTTCGACGTGCGCCAGATGGAATCGCTGCTGCGCGACGGCCAGGCCCAGGCGCTGGTGGCTTCGGCGCAGGTGGTGGCACGCAGCCTGGTGGTGACGCATGCGTTGCCGCCAGCGGAGGGCCCGAGCTGGTACGTGCAGGAGGCGCCCACGCCGATCACCGTCGACGGCTACGGCGACGACTGGGCACCGCTGACGCCCTGGAGCCAGCCGTTTGCGCGACGCGGTCAGCTGTTGCTGGCCGAGGATGCAGACGGTTTCTATCTGCACGCGCAGGTGGCCGACACCCATCGCACCCGCGCCGATGCCGAAGACGCCAACGCGCTGCTGGCCGACCACCTGATCCTCGCGCTGGGCAACGTCGCCGGCCAGCGGCGCTACCTCCTCGCCAGCGCTGCGCCGGGACCGCTGCAGGCGCTGCCGCTGGACCCGCCGGTGCCCGGGCTGCCCGATCAGCTCGGCGCGAGCTGGCAGGAGGATGGCAGCGGCTACCAGGTCGAGCTGCGCCTGCCGCGGCAACTGGCGCGGGGCCGCCTGGGTATCGGCGCCCATGACGCCGGTAGCGGCGGCGATCCGCTGGCCGTCGAGTCGCGTCCGCTGGTCCGCTACTCGGCGGCGCTGTCCGGCGAGCTGGCGCAGCTGGTGCCGACGGGTGTGCAGGCGCGCGTGCTGTCGCCGGCTGGCTGGCTGCTGGCGCGCAGCGGCCGCCTGCATGGCAGCAGCGCGGCCGAGCGTGACCCGGGCTGGTTCGCCTCGCTGGTCTATCGCTCGCTGCTGGCTACTCGCCTTGACGACGCCAACCTGTGGGCGCAGGACGTGCCGCGGCTGGACACTCGCGAGGTGGGGCAGGCGCGCACCGGCCATGCGGTCAGCCGCTGGCGCCGCGGCGAGGAACGCGGCAGCGTGGTGCTGGCCGCCGCGGTGCCGATCGAACGGGCCGGCCAGGTCGAGGGCGTGCTGCTGCTGGAGCAGGCCAGTCGCACCGTGCCGCTGCTGGCCAACCGCGCGCTGTTCGGCGTGCTGCTGACCAGCTTCGGCGTGCTGCTGCTGGCCGGCGGCATCCTGCTGGCGTTCGCCACCCGGCTCAGCCTGCGCCTGGCGCGGCTGCGCAACGCCGTCGAGCTGGCGCAGCGCAACGACGGACGTCTGGACGGCCAGTTGAATCCCGATCGCTTCCCGATGATCGACGCGCCGGACGAGGTCGGCGATCTCGCCCGCAGCTTCGAGAAGCTGTTCGTGGCGGTGGGCAGCTACACCGATTACCTGCGCACGCTGGCCTCGAAGCTGTCGCACGAGCTGAACACGCCGCTGGCGATCGTGAAATCCTCGCTGGACAACCTGGAGCACGCATTGCAGCAGCACGCCGCGCTGCCGGAGCCGGCCAAGCCCTACCTGGAACGCGCCCGCGACGGCGTGGCGCGACTGGGCGCGCTGGTGCGGGCGATGAGCGAGTCGAGCCGGATGGAGCGCTCGATCGAGGCGGCCGAGCCGGAGGATGTCGACCTGCGCGACGTGGTGCGTGGCTGCGCCGATGGCTACCGTCCGCTGGTCGGTACGCGCCGGCTCGAGTGCCGGCTGCCGGAGGCGCCGTTGCCGCTGCATGGAGCGCCGGAACTGATCGCGCAGGCGCTGGACAAGCTGCTCGACAACGCGCTCTCGTTCACCCCCGAGCAGGGCTGGCTGCGGCTGAGCCTGCGCGCACTCGACGGTGGCGCCGAGATCGAGCTGGCCAACCAGGGGCCACCGCTGCCCGCGGCGATGCAGGGCCGCTTGTTCGACTCGCTGGTCAGCCTGCGCGACAAGACCACTCCCGGCGAGGCGCCGCACCTGGGTCTGGGGCTGTACGTGGTACGCCTGGTCGCCGAGCGCCACGGCGGCAGCGTCAGCGCGCGCAATCTCGACGACGGCAGCGGCGTGGCGTTCATCCTGACCCTGCGCGGCATGCCGCGGCATCGGCTGGGCGGTTAAAGCTTCGGGTGCGGCTGCCGCTACCCGCCATATCGGCCTCATGTGGAAGCGTCGCCATGGATGTCCCCAATCTCAGCCGGCAACCGTATCGCCGCCCGCCGCTATTGCGCGCCACCGATCCGCAACGCATGAACTGGCTGTGGCGACTGGTATGCGAGCTGGCCGAGCTGCGTCCCGCGGACGTGGTCGAGGCGCTGCATGCCGCGCAGATCCCGGTCGACCTGGCGCGTGCGCGCAGCTGGGTGGTCAGCGA
>CALCWL010000390.1 GCA_937906285.1 uncultured Rhodanobacter sp.
CTGTCCGCCGCCACCGGCGCCGGCATCGACCTGCTGCGCCAGGCGCTGGGCGAATTGCTTGGCGGCGACCGCGTGCAGTCGCCGCTGCATCTGCCCTTGTCCGCCGGGCGGCTGCATGCGCGCCTGAAGGCGGCCGGGGCGATCAGTGCCGAGCACGTGGACGAACACGGCTGGCAGCTGCGCATCGACGCGCCGCGCAGCGTGATAGCGCCGCTCAGCGGTGGTGAGGGCGCCGAGGCAGTGCTGTTGCGGGAACTGTTGAGTGCGGCCGGTTGATCGGTCGCGCCCCGGACGCTTTCGGCCGCCTCTGCTAGAATGCAGAGCGTTTGCGTCGGCCATGGCGGCATCAATGGTCCAGTGGTCGCCTCGCCGTGTGCGAGGTGGAAGAAAGGCATGTTCCGGCCGTCGTTGCCGGCCTCCCGACGGCTTCAAGGAGACTGACTCGTGGCGTGGAATGAACCCGGAAAGAACGGGCAGAGCGATCCGTGGAACCGCAAGCGTCCTTCCGGCAAGTCGCCGCTGGACGACTTGCTGGCAAAGCTGAAGAACCGTGGCGGGAAATTCGGCCAGGGCTCGGGCGGCATCCTGACCGGCGTGCTGGTGCTGATCGTGGTGGGCTTGCTGTTCAGCAGCTACACGATCGTCGGCGCGCGTCAGCAGGGAGTGGTGCTGCGCTTCGGCCAGTACTCGCGCACCTTGCCACCCGGCTTCCACCTGAAGTTGCCGCAGCCGATCGAATCGGTCACCAAGGTCGAGGCCACGCGTATCCGCTCGGTCACCGACAAGGTGGCCATGCTGACCCGCGACGAGAACATCATCACGATCGACTTCACCGTGCAGTACCAGGTGGATGATTCGCGCAAGTATCTGTTCTCGCTGACCGATCCCGATGGCACCATAAGTGCCGCCGCTGAAGCTGCCGTACGTGGCGTGATCGGCGGCAGCGACATGGACCAGGTCCTGTCGGCGGCCGGGGCCAACCTGGTCGCCCAGGCGCAGCAGGCGCTGCAGCGGACGCTGGACATCTACGATTCGGGTTTGCGCGTCACCGAGGTGAGCTTCCAGAACGTGGCGCCGCCCGATGAGGTGAAGGACGCCTTCGACGACGTCAACAACGCGCGCGAAGACAAGCAGAGCATCGAGAACTCCGCGCTGGCCTATTCCAGCAAGGTCGTACCGGTGGCGCGCGGCGAAGCGGCCCGCATCGCCGCGGAAGCGGCTGGCTACAAGGCCGAGCGCGTCGCCCGCGCCGAAGGCGACACCGATCGCTTCAACCTGTTGCTGGCGCAGTACAAGGCAGCGCCCGAAGTGACCCGCAAGCGGTTGTGGCTGGAGACCATGGAAGAGGTGATGGCACACAACACCAAGATCGTCGACGACGCCAGCGGTCGCAACATCATCAACCTGCCCTCGACGTCGGGCTCCGCGCCCCAGGCCGGGACGACCCAGGTCGGCGCGATCGTGCCGCCTCCGGCAACGGCAAGCAGTGCGAGCGACAAGGGAGCGCAGCCATGAACCGCATCGTTGCCGCATTCGTCGCCGTCGTGGTGATCCTGCTCGGCTTGAGCAGCATGTTCGTGGTGCGCGAAGGCCACAGCGCCTTGGTCCTGCAGTTCGGCCGCATCGTGCACACGGACTACCAGCCCGGCCTGCATTTCAAGCTGCCGGTGATCCAGCAGGTGATCCATTTCGACAAGCGCATCCTGTCGCTGGAGGCGCCGCCCGAGCGCTACTTCACCTCCGAGAAGAAAAGCGTCAACGTCGATTTCTACGTCAAGTGGCGCATTGCCGACAATGCGGCCTACTACCGCGCCACCGGCGGCGACCAGCTGCAGGCCGCGCAACGGCTCACCCCCATCGTCAAGGACGCGCTGCGGTTCGAGTTCAACGCGCGCACCTTGCCTGACCTGATCTCCGGCGGGCGCAAGGACATCACCGAGCGCGTGCGCGCGCAGACCGATCTGTCCGCGCGCAAGAACCTGGGCATTGCGGTGGTCGACGTGCGCATCAAGCGCATCGACCTGCCCAACGAGGTCAGCGAATCGGTGTACAAGCGGATGCGCGCCGAGCGCCTGCAATTGGCCAATGAACTGCGCTACACGGGCCAGGAAGCGGCGACCCGGATCAAGGCCGACGCGGATCGCCAGGCGCAGGTGCTGGAGGCCGATGCCAACCGGGATGCCGCCAAGGTGAAAGGCGAGGGCGACGCCGAAGCCGCCGCGATTTACGCGCGCGCTTACAGCAAGGACCCGGAGTTCTACGCGTTCTATCGCAGCCTGGCGGCCTATCGCGCGTCGCTGGAATCCGGCAACGGCGTGCTGATTCTCAAGCCCGATTCGCCATTCCTGCACTACTTCGACGACCCCGCGCCGCGAAAGTAGGCGACATCGATCGGGGCGACGGGTGTCCACCCTGGTAGCCCCGTGACGGGGCGACAAACAACGAGACGAGAGTTCACATGGGCAAGTCAGTCGTAATCCTGGGCGCGCAGTGGGGCGACGAGGGCAAGGGCAAGATCGTCGACCTGCTGACCGAACGGGTCGGCGCGGTGGCGCGTTTCCAGGGCGGTCACAATGCCGGCCACACGCTGGTGATCAAGGGAAAAAAGACCGTACTGCACCTGATTCCCTCGGGAATCCTGCGCGAAGACGCGCTATGCCTGATCGGCAACGGCGTGGTGCTCTCGCCGGAGGCGCTGATCAACGAGATCAGCGAACTGGAAGCCAACGGCGTCGAAGTGCGCTCGCGCGTCAAGATCAGCCCGGCCACGCCGCTGATCATGCCGTACCACATCGCGGTGGACAAAGCGCGCGAGATCGCCGCGGGCGGCAAGGCCATCGGCACCACGGGCCGCGGCATCGGTCCGGCGTACGAGGACAAGGTTGCCCGCCGGTCGATCCGCGTCGCCGACCTGATGTACCCGCACGAACTGCCCGCGCTGCTCAAGACCGCCGTCGATTACCACAACTTCATCCTCACCCAGTGGCTGAAAGCCGAGCCGGTCGATTACGACACCGTGCTCAAGGACGCGCTGGCCTGGGGCGAGTACATCCGCCCGCTGGTCGACGACGTCGCCACCATCCTGCACGACGTGCGCAAGGGCGGCGGCAACATCCTGTACGAGGGCGCGCAGGGCGCGCTGCTGGACATCGACCACGGCACCTACCCGTACGTCACCTCCAGCAACACCACCGTGGGCGGCGCGCTGGCCGGCACCGGCGTGGGTGCGCAGGACATCGACTACGTGCTGGGCATCTGCAAGGCCTACGCGACGCGTGTAGGCAGCGGTCCTTTCCCGACCGAACTCAATGACGAGATGGGCGAGCTGCTGCGCAAGAAGGGCAACGAGTTCGGTGCCAGCACCGGCCGTCCGCGCCGCTGCGGCTGGATCGACCTGGTCGCGCTCAAGCGCGCCACCCAGATCAACGGCATCAATGGCCTGGCGATCACCAAACTCGACGTGCTCGACGGTCTGTCCACCATCAAGGTCTGCATTGCCTACGAATACCGGGGCAAGCGCCGCGAGCTGGCGCCGCTGGATGCCGACGGTTGGGACGAGTGCAAGCCGGTCTACCTGGAATTTCCCGGTTGGGAAGAATCCACCGCCGGCATTCGCGACTGGAACAAGCTGCCGCCGGCCGCCCGCGCCTACCTGCGCGCCGTCGAGGAGCTTTCCGGTTGCCGCCTGGCGCTGGTCGCCACCGGTGCGGACCGCGAAGACACCATCGTGCTGGATGACCCGTTCGCCTGAGGTGCGTACGTCCCGCCGCGCGTGGGCGCAAGGCGGGGGTTGCTGATCAGGCGCGGTTGTGCGAGCGCATGGTGCGCTGCTTCTCGATCTGCCAGTCGCGCTGCTTTTCGGTCTCGCGCTTGTCGTGCTCCTGCTTGCCGCGGGCCAGGCCGATCTCGACCTTGACCTTGTTGCCTTTCCAGTACATCGCGGTGGGCACCAGGGTGTAGCCCTTGCGCTCGACCGCGCCGACCAGTTGGTCGATCTCCTTGCGATGGAGCAGCAGCTTGCGGGTGCGCCGATCCTCGGCGATGACGTGCGTCGACGCGCTGATCAGCGGCGGGATCGAGCAGCCGACCAGGAACACCTCGTTCCTGAGCACCACCGCATAGCTGTCGCCGAAATTGATGCGGCCGGCGCGCAGTGCCTTCAGTTCCCAGCCTTGCAGGGCCACGCCGGCCTCGAAGCGCTGGTCGATGTGATATTCGAAGCGCGCGCGCTTGTTCAGCGCGATGGTGCCGCCGCCCTTGGTGTCCTTGTCCTTGCTCTTGGCCATGTCCGTTAAACTTCGGGCCACTGGGCGGCCGCATTGCCCGTCGCCCCATGGGAGCGACGCATTTGTTGAGATGGCGCCTCGGGACGGGCGCTTACTTGATCTTCGCGTTCACGGATGGATGCACAAGCCCAAGAGGTGGTCGTGATCGAAATACGCCGCAGCGCGCTGGTGAAGTACTCGCCGGTGCAGATGTTCGAACTGGTCAACGAGGTGGAAGCATACCCAAAGCGCTTCGCCTGGTGTGCGGGCGCCGAAGTGCTGGAGCGTGGCGACGACGTGGTGGTGGCCAGGCTGGACCTGAAGTTTGCCGGGTTCCGCCAGAGCTTCACCACGCGCAACGTGCTCGACCCGCCGCGGCGCCTGGAAATGAACCTGGTCGAAGGACCGTTTCGCAGCCTGCATGGCGTGTGGGATTTCACTGCGTTGGGCGATGCCGGCAGCAAGGTCGCCTTTGCACTCGATTTCGATTACGCGGGCAAGCTCGGCGGTGCCGCCTTGCGGCTCGGCTTCCAGGGGCTGGCCGGACGCATGGTGGATGATTTTTGCCGCGAGGCCGAGCGCCTCCATGGTTGAGTCGTCGATCGGCGTCGAGGTGGTCTTTGCCGATGGCGGTTCGGTGGTGGTGCGTCGTCGCGTGCGGATCGCGGACGGTTGCACGGTGGCCGAGGCGATCACCGCCAGTGGCATCGCGTCGTCACTGCCGCCAGGCGCCATCGATCCGGCCCGGCTGGGCATCTTCGGCCACAAGGTCGTTGCCGGGCAGCGCGTGCGCGACGGTGACCGCATCGAGATATGTCGACCGCTGACGTTCGATCCGATGGAGGCGCGTCGTCGGCGTTCGCGCTGAGCCGCCCCCACGCCAGCCTCAATGGCCGCCGTCGGTCCCCTGGCCCAGGCCGCCGTCGTTCTTCTTGTCGTCCGGTGACTGGCTCTTGTCGCCCTGGGTTTCGTTCGCCGGATAACCCGAGTTGTACTTGCGGCTTTCGTTGATCAACTGCTGCGGGTCGCGGGCGAAGAAGTCGCCTTCGGTGTGCACCAGGGTGTCGTTGTTGAAGGTCAGCTTGAACGTGCGTACCTTGGGCTTGCCGCCCCGGCGGGACTGGGTGGACACGTAATCCCAGCGGCTGTTGTCGAAGGGAGTGCGCACCGACGGCGTGCCGAGCAGCAGCAGAACCTGGTGCTTCGTCATCCCCGGCTTCAGTTGATCCACCATTTTTTCGTCCAGCAGGTTGCCTTGCTGCACGTCCGGCGTGTACGCGATGTGGCAACCGGCGACGGCGAATGCCAGCAGCGCAACAACCGGCAGGATGATCAGCTTTTGCATGCGTGTTGCGTCCAGGGTCGTGAAGGTGTCGGATGATACACTACCGGTTCGGGCTCGCCGTGCGTGGAGAAAGACTATGGAACAGGAAACCAGAGAACTGCGCCGGGTCGGTCTCAAGGTGACCCATCCGCGCATGCGCATCCTGCAGGTGTTCGACGACGAGAGCGAACGCCATTTGACGGCCGAGGACGTTTACAAGCACCTGCTGGCCCAGAAGGAGGACATCGGGTTGGCGACCGTGTACCGGGTGCTGACCCAGTTCGAGGCGGCAGGGATCATCGTCAAGCACAATTTCGAAGGCGGCCAGGCAGTCTACGAACTCGATCGCGGCAAACACCACGACCACATGATCGATGTGGACAGCGGCAAGGTGGTCGAGTTCATCAGCGAGGAGATCGAGCGCCTGCAGCACGAGATCGCTGCCAAGCACGGCTACGTGATCGAGGATCACAGCTTGGTGCTCTACGTGCGTCCGAAACAGCGCGCCCGCAAGGATTGAAGCGGGCCGCCGACGCCTCGTTCGCTTTCTTCATCCTGCGAAAAAAACCGCAGGTGGACTCCTGTCCGCCTGCGGTTTAGGCCTTGCCGGTCGGATGGCGCGCGGTGCGCGAGCGCATCCATCCGGCAGCGGCGAAACGGCATCCTGCCGTTTTCTCAGAACCACCGTCCCCACGGTGACTCTGACCCGCCATCTCACGACGGCGGTTCCCCCACATCGATGACGATATCGTAACGACGTCTTCACGCTGCGCATATCGGAAAAATTCCTAGTTCGACCGGCCGCGCTCGGCGCTGCCTTTGCTGCTTCGCAGCAAGATCCGCAGATGCACGCCCGGGTGATCGGTGCGCAGGCGAAACTGTCCGCCCAGCGAGGTCACCCGGTCGCGCATGCCCTGCAGGCCCCGTCCGCCGCGCGGCAGGCGATGGGGCAGGCCGGTGCCGTCATCGCGCAGATCGAGCAGGGCGACGGCGATGCCGTTGCGTTCGCCGATACGCAGGCGCAGGCGGAACTCACTGGCGCAGGCGTGCTTGACGGTGTTGGTGGCGCTTTCCTGGGCCAGCCGGTAGATCGCCGTGCGGGTATCGTCGTCGAGCAGTCGCGGGTCGCCATGGAGTTCCACGTGGTAGCGCATGCCGGCACTGGTCAGCAGGTCGCGGATCGGGCCTTCATCCAGCGCGCGCAGCAGTCCGAACTCGTCCAGGATCGCCGGCCGCAGGTCGTCCAGCAGGCGGTGCAGGGCGCGGCGCATGTGGGCCAGGATCGTGTTGATCGACGTACTCACGTCGTCCATCCCGACCTCGCGCAGGCGTGCCTGGGCCAGTTTCACGTGGGTCTGGATCGCGGTGATGTTCTGGCCCAGTTCGTCGTGCAGTTCGGCTGCAAGATGCCGTCGCTGGTTCTCGTCGGCCTGCAGGTTGCCGCGCGCGGCATCGCGCAGCTGGTGGGCCAGATGATCCAGCCGGCGATTGACGGCGCCGAGGTAGACGTTCTGTTCCGCCACCCGTTCGCTGCTGCGGCGCAGGGCGTCGGTGGCCGAACCGAGCATCAGCGCGCCGGTGCCCGCCACGGCCAGGAACAGGTAGGCGGCGGCGGTCGAGGGCGTGTGGCCCAGGTGCACGTCCACCAGGGTCATGCCCAGACTGGTGATCAGCATGGCGAGGCTGGCGCCGCGCCAGCCGTGGCGAAAGGCGAAAAACAGTACCGGCGCCAGCGACAGCACTCGCGCGAACTGCGGCTGCGGGGCGGCACGTTCGGACAGCACCAGCAAAATGGCCATGGATGGCACCAGCACCAGCAGCACGTCCGTCAGCAGCCGCATCACCGAGGCACGCTCCAGGCGCGTGTGCAGCAGCATGATCAGCACCGGTGCCACCAGCAAGATGGCCAGGTAGTGGCTGAGCAATTCCTCGGCGATGACGCGGATCATCAGCTCTGGCGTTTCCGACCAGTTGGTGAATGCGAGCAGCGCGGCATCCGCAGCAGTCGTGACCGTGACCACCAGCACCACCGAAAGCAGCAGCCGGGTCACGTCCTGCGGGCTGTGCAGGCTGGGATGCAGGTGCAGCCGGCGCAGCAACCACATGCAGGCCATCATCACCAGGAAGGCCGGCAACACGTCTGCCAGCACGCCGCTGATGTCGAGCGGTGGCCCATGCCACCAGGCTGCACCGGTGGAGGCGAGCAGTTCCGCGGCGAGCAGCCAGCCCCAGTGGCGCAGCGGCACCAGGAGCAGTGCGGCAAAACGCAAGCCATACGGCAGCATCCAGTACGGTTGGGCGGTGGCGCCGAGCAGCAGCCACAGCACCAGATAGCCTGCGCCGATGAGGGGACCGGAGTCCGGCAGGTGAGATGGCTTGAATCGCATCCGGCGATGGTACATGCGCCGTGTGCGGGGCGGCGTGTCAGGGCAATGGGCCTGGAGTGCTGTCCCGGGCGTGCCTTCCTGTGTCACAGTAGGGAGATGTACAGCATCGTTCTGGTTGACGACCACGCCATCGTTCGAGAAGGCTTCAAGCGCCTGATCGAGCTGGAATCGGACCTGGAGGTGGTTGCCGAATGCCGCAACGGCGACGACGCGGTGGAGGCGGTCGGTCACTGGCGCCCCGACCTGGTTGCGCTGGATCTTTCCTTGCCCGATGGCAGCGGTTTGCCGCTGATCGAGCATCTGCTCAGCGTGCATGCGGCCACCCGCGTGGTCGTACTGAGCATGCATGATGGTGACGCTTACGTTTCCGAGGCGTTGCGCCGCGGGGCCAGCGGGTTCGTCACCAAGGGCGTCGCGCCGGAGGAATTGGTAGCGGGGCTGCGCGCCGTGATGCAGGGCGAGTGCTTCCTCAGCTCGGACCTGCGCCAGCGCCGCACCGAGCGGCCCAACGACGCGCTCGACCCGGTCAACCGGCTGACCGCCCGCGAGCGCGAGGTGTTCCTCTTGCTGGCCGGGGGGCGCACACCCAAGCAGGTCGCCGCTGATCTCGGCATTGGCCAGAAAACCGTCTATATCCACCGCGCGAGCCTGATGGGCAAGCTCGGTGCCGGGTCGGAACTGGATCTCTACCGCATGGCGACCGAGCGCGGCCTGCTGTCGACGACGGTTTGAGGGCGGCCTTCAGGCCGTCTGCGCGCGCTCCAGCATCTGTTTCGCGTGGGCGCGGGTCTCGCGGGTGATCTCCACGCCGCCCAGCATGCGTGCCAGTTCGTCGCGTCGGCCCGCGGCGTCCAGTTGTTCGATCCGCGTGCGGGTGCTATCTCCGTCGCTCTGCTTGCTCACCCGCAAGTGAGCGTGGCCTTGCGCGGCGACCTGCGGCAGGTGGGTCACGCACAGCACCTGGCGCGTGCTTCCCAGCGCACGCAGTTTCTGGCCGACCACCTCGGCTACCGCGCCGCCGATGCCGCTGTCGACCTCGTCGAAGACCATGCTGCCGATTGAATCCTTGCCCAACGTAGCCACTTCGATGGCCAGACTGATGCGCGCCAGTTCGCCCCCGGAGGCGACCTTGCGCAGCGGCCGCGGTGGCTGGCCGGGATTGGCGCTGACCAGCAGCTCGCAGCGTTCCCGGCCCTGCGCGTCGGGTTCGTCGCCGGGCGTCGGAGTCAGCTCGACGCGCAGTACGCCACCGGCCATGCCGAGCTCTCCCATCAGCGCGCTGACTTTCTCGGCGAGCTTCGTGGCGGCAGCCGTGCGCGACTGACCCAGCAGGTCTGCTGCGCGGGAGTATTCCTGTTGCAGGCGCTGGAGCTGACCGTTCAACTGTTCCAGTGCATCGCCGGCGCCTTCGAGTTCGGCATGCTCGGCGCGCAGTGCCTGCAGCTTTTCATGCAGCGCTTCCGGCGGCAGCCGGTGGCGGCGCGAGAGTGCGTGCAGGTGGCTCAGCTGCTGGTCGAGCGCGGCATAGGCGGCGGGGTCGAGGTCGACGTCCTGGGCGTAGCGCCCCAGGCCATCGGCGGCTTCGCCCAACTGGATACCGGCGTTGTCCAGCAGCTCCAGCCAGGGCACCAGCCGGTCGTCCAGGGCGGCGAGCTTGCCCAGTTCGGCGTGCGCGCGGCCAAGCGCGCGACGCAGTGCGAACTCGCCTTCGCCATCGAGCAACTCCACCACTCCGGCGCTGCCTTCGGCCAGACGATCGGCGTTGGCCAGGCGCTTGTGCTGGGCCTCGAGTTCGGCCAGCTCGGCGGGTGGCAGCGCCCATTGCTCCAGCTCCGCCAGCTCATGACGCAGCAGTTCCAGCCGAAGTTCGCGATCCTCGCCGCCACTGAGCTTGTGCATGCGCTGAGTCAACTCGCGCCACTGCTCGGCTTGGCGACGCACCTGCGCGACCAATTCATCGTGCCCTGCGTAAGCATCCAGCAAGGCCAGCTGATGAGCCCGCGAGAGTAGTGCCTGGTGTTCGTGCTGGCCGTGGATCTCGACCAGCAAGCCGGCCAGTTCGCCGAGTTGGCGCGTGGTGGCGGGGCGGCCGTTGATCCAGGCGCGCGAGCTGCCTTCGGCACGCAACACTCGTCGCAACTGGCAGTTGCCGTCTTCGTCGAGTTCCTCCCGGCGCAACCATGCCTGCGCGTCGGGCAGCCCGGTCAAGTCGAACTCCGCTGCCAGTTCGGCGCGGTCGCTGTCCGCCCGGATCATGCCGCTGTCGGCGCGTGCGCCGGTCAGCAGCATCAGCGCGTCGACCAGCAGCGACTTGCCGGCGCCGGTCTCGCCGCTGACCACGGTCAGGCCGGGGCCGAACGACACCTCGGCAGCCTCCACGACAGCAAAATGGCGAACATAGAGCGAAGTGAGCATGGGCAGGTCGGCAATGGGGTGGGAGAATTGTAGCGGGAGCCCGGGCGGGCAAAACATCGCGTTCGCTTGCAAGCTGCGCGCGCAGACCTTATTTCTGTCGGGTCTCAGGAACTGCTACGGACATGATCCTTCCACACGGCCATGACCTCGATGCCCGCACCCGGCGTCTGCTGCGCGCGCTGATCTCCCAGTACCTGGTCGACGGCGAGCCGGTAGGGTCGCGCACGCTGGCGCGCTCGTCGGGGCTGGACGTCAGTCCGGCGACGATCCGCAACATCATGGCCGACCTGGAAGATGCCGGCCTGGTCGCGTCGCCGCACACTTCGTCCGGCCGCGTACCCACCCCGCGCGGCCTGCGCCTGTTCGTGGACAGTCTGATCGAGTTGCAGCCCTTGCCGCGCGCCGAGCTGGCGCGTCTGCAGAGCGAGCTGCCACCGGGACCGGCCACCACGCGCGACCTGCTCGGCAATGTGTCGACCCTGCTTTCGGCGATGACCCGCTTTGCCGGCGTGGTGACGGTGCCGCGCCAAGCCGACTTCCCGTTGCGCCACATCGACTTCGTGGCCCTGCCCGATGCGCGGGTGCTGGTGATTCTGGTGTTCACCGACAACCAGGTGCAGAACCGGATCGTGCAACTGGCGCGGCCATTGGCGGGCAGTGAGCTGGAACAGGCGGCCAATTATCTCAACAGCCATTTCGCCGGATCGCGCGTGGACGACATCCGCGCGCACCTGCTGGCCGAGGTCCGCGAGGCCGGCAGCGAACTCAACCGGTTGCTGGCCAGCACGGTGGAACTGGCCACCGCTTCGTTTGCGCCGCAAGCCGGCGATGCCGACATGCTGGTCAGCGGGCAGACCAACCTGATGGCCTGCGCCGAGCTCGCCGACCTGCAACGCCTGCGCGACTTGTTCGATGCGTTCCAGCAGAAAAACGAGCTGCTCCAGCTGATGGAAGTCTGTGCGAAGGCGCCGGGGGTGCGGCTGTTCATCGGCGAAGAGTCGGGTTTCGCCGCGCTGGATGGTTGCAGCGTGGTGACGGCCAGCTATGGCGCGCAGGGACGCATGCTCGGTGCGGTGGGCGTGATCGGCCCCACCCGCATGGCCTACGAACGGGTGATCCCGGTCGTGCAGGCGACGGCCGGATTGCTGAGCGACGCCTTGAATCGGGTCGCGGTGACCCTATAACCGGCGACGGAGGCGGGATTTTCTGGTTGATTGGATGGCGGGCCGTCGTGCCGGCCGCGAACTTTTTTGTTGGGAGTGAGGCATGCACAACAACGACACCCAGTCGCGTGACGAGGCTGTGGAACCGGGAGCCGTCGAGGGTTCCCCTGCCGCTGGCGATCTTGCCCGGTTGCAGGACCGCGTGGCCGAGCTGGAAACGCTCAATGCCGCGTTGCAGGAAACGGTGCTGCGCGAGAAGGCGGAGATCGAGAACCAGCGCCGCCGCCTGCATCGGGATCTCGATCAGGCCCGGCGTTTCGCCAACGAGAAGCTGTTGAACGAGTTGCTGCCGGTGTACGACGGGCTGGAGAGTGGCCTGGCAGCCGAAGGCGGCGACGTCGCCTCGATACGCGAGGGCCTCGGTCTCACCCTGAAGGCCCTGCTCAAGGTCGCCGAGAACCATGGCATGACCCAGGTCGACCCCATGGGCCAGCCACTGGACCCCGAACGTCATCATGCGGTGAGCATGGTCGAGGCACCCGGGAAAATCCCGGGCACCGTGGTCAGCGTGCTGCAGAAAGGTTACGTGCTGAACGACCGCCTGCTGCGCCCGGCGCTGGTCGCCGTGGCCAAGGACTGAACGCTGCGCAGCGCCGCCGGCATTGAATCGCCTCGGCAAAACCCCATCTGGAAACCATCGCGGCCACCGGGCCGCCAATAGATTCGGAGCATGAACATGGGCAAGATCATCGGCATCGACCTGGGCACGACCAACTCCTGCGTGTCCGTGATGGACGGCAGCACGACCAAGGTCATCGAGAACTCGGAAGGCGATCGCACCACGCCGTCCATCGTCGCCTTCACCAAGGATGGCGAGGTGCTGGTGGGTGCCTCGGCCAAGCGCCAGAGCGTGACCAACCCGAAGAACACCTTCTACGCGGTGAAGCGCCTGATCGGCCGCAAGTTCACCGATGCCGAGGTGCAGAAGGACAACGGCGACGCCTGGGTGCAGACCGCCGACGGCAAGAAGATGGCGCCGCAGGAAATCTCCGCCAAGGTGCTGATGAAGATGAAGAAGACTGCCGAGGACTATCTCGGCGAGACGATCACCGAGGCGGTGATCACGGTGCCTGCGTACTTCAACGACAGCCAGCGCCAGGCGACCAAGGACGCCGGCAGGATCGCCGGGCTGGAAGTCAAGCGCATCATCAACGAGCCGACCGCGGCCGCACTGGCTTACGGGCTCGACAAGAAGGGCGGCGACCGCAAGATCGTGGTCTACGACCTGGGCGGCGGCACCTTCGACGTGTCGATCATCGAGATCGCCGAAGTCGACGGCGAAAAGCAGTTCGAAGTGCTGGCCACCAACGGCGACACCTTCCTCGGTGGCGAAGACTTCGACAACCGCGTCATCGAGTACCTGGTGGACGAGTTCAAGAAGGACCAGGGCATCGACCTGCGCAAGGACCCGCTGGCCCTGCAGCGCCTGA
>CALCWL010000391.1 GCA_937906285.1 uncultured Rhodanobacter sp.
CGTTCTGGCCGCAGTTCAAGGGCCGCGACGGCTGCCGCACGCCGATGCCGTGGAGCGACGAGGACGCGCAAGCCGGTTTCAGCCATGGCATGCCGTGGCTGCCCGTGCCCGAGGAACATCGCGCCCGCGCCGTGGCGCAACAGCAGGGCAACCCGCAGTCCGTGCTCAACGGCTTCCGCACCTTCATGCGCTGGCGCCAGGCACACCCGGCGCTGCGCTGGGGCGACATCGAATTCCTCGATGCGCCCGAACCGGTGCTGGCCTTCCTGCGCCGGCTGCAGGGCGACACGGTGCTGGTGGTGTTCAACCTTGGCGCGTCGGCGTGCGAGGTGACATTGCCGCCGCTGCCCGGCAAGCCGTCAGCGATCGACGGCCATGGCCTGCAAGCCGGCACGATGCACGGTGGCGCCCTGCACCTGCCCGGCCATGGGGCGTGGTTCGCGCGGCTTTCCTGACCGGCCGCACGCCCCGCGCAGGAGCCCGCTCGCGGGCGATGCCTTTCACATGCCGAATCTCGCCGCAAGAGCTATGGCGCGAGCGGGCTCCTGCGGTGGCGGACACGACAACGCCGCGCCGGCGACCGGCGCGGCGTTGGGTAAAGGCGCTTACTTGCGCTGATCCGCCGTGGCCTCGCGTGCGGCGCGGAACTCCGAGTCCTTGCTCCAGCCCGGCCACTGGTCCGAGTTCGCCAGTTGGCTGCCGACGGTGTAGAGCAGCTGCAGGTCGCGCGCCATGCCGGTGAACGGCCAGCTCGCCTGCCATTCGTCGGACGGCTGGTGGTAATGCTTCGCGGTGTACTCCCTGCCCGCGGCCTCGCCGGCTTTCACGCCGCCGTCGATGCGGTCATTGCCCGAGCCGAACGACACCGCCGGCACGCCGCGCTTGGCGAAGGAGAAGTGATCGGAACGGAAGAAGTAGCCCGCTTCCGGATGCGAGTCCGGGGTGTAGACCATGTGGAACTGTTTCGCGTCGGCGATCAGGTCGTCCAGCAGGCCGAGCTTGGCATTGCCGGAGATGGTGAAGTTGCGGGTGGGGCCGTGCGGGTCGAGCGCGTCCATGTTGATCACGCCGGCGGTGGTGGCCAGCGGGTACAGCGGGTGGCTGGCGTAGTACTCCGAGCCGAGCAGGCCCTTTTCCTCGGCGGTGACGTTGAGGAACACCACGCTGCGCTCCGGTTGCGGCGCGTGCGCGAAGGCGCGGCCCATCTCGATCAGCGCCGCGGTGCCGGTGGCGTTGTCCACCGCGCCGTTGTAGATGCGGTCGCCGGTGGCATCGGGCTGGCCGATGCCCAGGTGATCCCAGTGCGCGCTGTAGATCACGGTCTGGTCGGGGTGCCTGGAGCCGATCACGCGGCCGACGATGTTGTGCGAGGTGATCACGCTCTTGTCGACCTTGAAGCTGGCCGACAGGCTTTCGCCCTTCAGCGTGATCGGCTTGAACGCGCGCGTCTGCGCGAGCTTCTTGGCGCTGTCGAAATCCAGCCCCGCGTGCTTGAACAGCTGCACCGCCAGGTCGCGCTGAATCCAGCCTTCCAGCGGCACGTGCGAGTCGCCCGGCTTGTCACGCACGATGTCGAACATGGTGTTGGTGTTGGAGTTCTTCACCGTGGCCCAGCCGTAGGAGGCCGGTGCGGTCTCGTGGATCACCAGCAGGCCCAGCGCGCCTTGCCGCGCGGCTTCCTCGTACTTGTAGGTCCAGCGGCCGTAGTAGGTCATGGCTTTACCGCCGAAGTCGCCCTTGCCGGTTTCGAAATCCGGATCGTTGACCAGCACCACGGCGATCTTGCCGTGCAGGTCGACGCCCTTGAAGTCGTCCCAGTTGCGCTCCGGCGCCTTGACGCCGTAGCCGACGAAGACCAGCGGCGCATGACTGATGTCGACCGCGCTGGCGCCGTTCATCGGGGCGCGGATGGCGATCTGCTCGCCCTGGGTGAGCGGCTCGCTCTTGTCGCCCAGGGTCAGGCTGAGCGAAGGCTTGCCGATGATCTCGCTGCGCAGCAGCGGCACGGCCTGCGTCCACAGCCGCTTGCCGTCCTTGAGGTCGCCGCCCGGCTGCAGGCCGGCGGCCTTCATCTGCTCGACCACGTAGTCGATCGTGCGCGTCTCCGCCGGCGTGGCCGGACCGCGGCCCTCGAAGGCATCAGAGCTCAGCGTCTTGACCTCGTCGGAAAGTCGCTGCGTGCTGAAGGTGGGGACATCGGCAGCCTGTGCGCCGGCACAGGCGCCGATGATGAGCGCGGAGAGAATCAATCGCTTCACGGGCAATCCATCACGTGGGGGAGGGAA
>CALCWL010000392.1 GCA_937906285.1 uncultured Rhodanobacter sp.
TGCGGACAATCACGGAGATGACCGCCACGCCCGCCGCCGCGCCCCTGCTCGAAGCCCGGGGCTTGAGTTTTCGTCGCCAGGACGAACCGGTGTTCGCGCCGCTGGATTTCGCGTTGCGCGCGGGCGAGCTGGCCCTGGTCGAGGGCGACAACGGCAGCGGCAAGACCACCTTGCTGCGCATGCTGGCCGGTTTGCTGCACGTCGGCGAAGGCGAACTGCGCTGGCGCGGTGCGCCGCTGCAGCGCGACGCCACCGCCGGCGACATCCTGTTCCTCGGCCACCAGCTGGGATTGAAGGCAGACTTCAGCCCACGCGAGAACCTGCGTGTGGCGGCCAGCCTGCATGGCTGCCGCGACGGCGCCAACGCTGCGTCCGTACTGGCCCGGATCGGCCTGCGCGGTTACGAGGACGAGCCGGTGCGACGCTTGTCCGCCGGCCAGAAGAAGCGCGCCGCGCTGGCCCGCCTGCTGCTGCTGCCAGCCACGCTGTGGCTGCTCGACGAGCCCTACGCCAACCTCGACCGCATCGGCATCGCGCTGGTCAACGAGCTGCTGGAACGCCACACCGACGCCGGTGGCGCGGCGATGGTCACCAGCCACGGCACCGTGAGTTTCCACGGTGGCGAACCGCGACGGATTCGCATGCATGGCTGAGGTCAGCAACTCGCTGCGTAGCCTCCGCCCCCTGTTTGCAGGGCGAGGAGCACAACGATGAACCGGCCGGGCCTTGGCACTGCCTGCGCCGCGATGCTGCGCCGCGACCTCGCGCTCGCCTGGCGCCGCCGCGGCGACATCGCCATGCCGGTGCTGTACGCGGTGATCGTGGCCACGCTGTTCCCGTTCGCGCTCGGCCCGGAAGACACCCTGCTGCAGCGGATCGCCGGCGGCGTGGTACTGGTCACCGTGTTGCTGGCGATGCTGCTGGCGCTGGACGCGATGTTCGCCAGCGACATCGAGGATGGCTCGCTGGAACAGCTGGTGCTATCGCCGCAACCGCTCGCGCTGCTGCTGGGCATGAAGATCCTCGCCCACTGGCTGGCCACCGCGCTGCCGCTGATCGTGATCGCGCCGCTGCTGGCGGCGATGCTGCACCTGCCCGGCGCGGTGATTCCGGTGCTGCTGCTGGCGCTGCTGCTGGCCACGCCGCTGCTCAGCCTGCTCGGTGCCGTGCTGGTGGCGCTGACGGCCGGCACGCGGCGCTCTGGTATGCTGCTCGCCTTGATGCTGCTGCCTTTGTGCGTGCCGGCCGTGATCTTCGCCGCCGGTGCGGTGGCCGCCGCCCAACAGGGGCTGCCGTGGCTGGCACCGATCGCCTGGCTGGCCGCGGCGCTGGTGCTGGCCGTGGTACTGGCGCCGCTGGCCTGCGCGGCCGCCCTCCGCATTGCCCTGGACGCATGATGTCTGACTGGATCCCGCTCTGGTTGCACAAGCTCGGCTCGCCGCCGACGTTCTACCGCTTCGCCGGCACCCTGCAACCGTGGGCGCTGACGCTGGCGCTGCTGCTGGGCGCGATCGCGCTGTACGGCGGCCTGCTGCTGGCGCCGGCCGACTACCAGCAGGGCGACGCCTACCGGATCATCTTCATCCACGTGCCCAGCGCGTGGATGAGCATGTTCATCTACGCGGTGATGGGCGTGGCCTCGTTCGTCGCGCTGGTGTGGCGGATCAAGCTGGCCGAGGTGGTGGCGATGGAATCGGCGCCGATCGGCGCGGCGTTCACCTGGTGGACCTGGGACGCCCGGCTCACCTCCGAACTGGTGCTGCTGTTCCTGTATCTCGGCGTGATCGGGCTGTACCACGCGTTCGAGGATCGCCGCCAGGGCGCGCGCGCCGCCGGTTTCCTGGCCATCATCGGCGTCATCAACGTGCCGATCGTGCATTTCTCGGTGAACTGGTGGAACACCTTGCATCAGGGCAGCACGGTGAACGTGTTCGGCCAGTCGAAGATGGCGTGGGACATGCTGTGGCCGCTGCTGACGATGACCCTGGCCACCAAGTTCTACTACGCGGCCAGCCTGTTCCGCCGTGCGCGCACCGACCTGCTGGACATGGAAGGCGGCAAGGACTGGGTGCGCAAGACCGCCGAAGACGAGGCCGACCGATGAGCGCGCTGCAGCACTTCCTCGCCATGGGCGGTTACGCGGCGTACGTATGGCCGGCCTACGCGGTGTTCTTCATCGTGCTGATCGCCGACAGCCTCGCACCGGCCCGGCGCCGCCGCCGCGTGCTGCGGGAACTTCGCGCACGACTGGCCCGTCAGAGTGCCCGGCAGCAACGTCAACCGCCTCCTGCCACGCCGTCCGCCTGACCGGCGCAGACCTGCCATGCCCATGAACCCGACCCGCAAACGCCGCCTCGTCATCGTCCTGCTGATCCTCGCCGCGGCCACCATCGCCACGGTGCTGGTGGTGGTCGCCCTGCAGAACAACATGAACTACCTGCTCACCCCGAGCCAGGTGCAGTCGGGTCAGGCCAGCGGCTACAAGACGTTCCGCCTCGGCGGCATGGTCAAGGCCGGCTCGATCCAGCGTTCGAACGATTCGCTCAAGGTCACCTTCACCGTGGTCGACGCCGGCGGCGCGATGCCGGTGGAATACACCGGCATCCTGCCCGACCTGTTCCGCGACAACCAGTCGGTGATCGCCACCGGCCACATGGACGGCGCCCGCTTCGTCGCCACCGAAGTACTGGCCAAGCACGACGAAACCTACATGCCGAAGGAACTGAAGGACGCGATGGCCAAGGCGCATGCCGAGAAGCCGGGAATCGAGAACAGGGAATAGGGAATCGGAAGAGCCATGCGCGCCATCCCTTACCATCAGGTTCTGCATCGAGGTGCACTAGCTTTGTCCTCGCCTTTACCTATTCCCCATTCCCTATTCCCGATTCCCTGCTCCACCCCATTCCCTATTCCCGGCCTCCAACCATGACTCCCGAACTCGGCCAGCTTGCCCTCATCCTCGCCCTGCTGCTGGCGCTGGCGCAGGGGGTGCTGCCGTTGATCGGCGCGTGGCGCGGCAATCGGGCGCTGATGGCGGTGGCGCGGCCGGCGGCGGCGGGCCAGGCGGTGTTCGTGGCGTTCGCCTTCGGCATCCTGGTATGGGCGTTCCTGCATTTCGATTTCTCGGTGCAGTACGTGGCCGACAACTCCAACCTGGAGCTGCCGTGGTACTACCGCATCGCTGCCGTGTGGGGCGCGCATGAGGGTTCGCTGCTGTTGTGGATCTTCATCCTCAACGTGTGGACGGTGGCGCTGGCCGCATTCAGTTACAAGCTGCCCGACGTGTTCGCCTCGCGCGTGCTCGCGGTGATGGGCTTGATCGCGGTGGGCTTTCTCGCCTTCATCGTGTTCACCTCCGATCCGTTCGGCCGGCTGCTGCCGATGCCCGGCGACGGCGCCGATCTCAACCCGGTGCTGCAAGACCCGGGCATGGCGTTCCATCCGCCGGTGCTCTACACCGGCTATGTCGGCTTCTCCGTGGCCTTCGCCTTCGCCATCGCCGGCCTGCTCGGCGGCGAGCTGGAACAGGCGTGGGTACGCTGGGCGCGGCCGTGGACCAACGTGGCGTGGGCATTCCTCACCCTGGGCATCGTCGCCGGCAGCTGGTGGGCGTATGCGGAGCTGGGCTGGGGCGGCTGGTGGTTCTGGGACCCGGTGGAAAACGCCAGCTTCATGCCGTGGCTGGTCGGCGCGGCACTGATCCACGCGCAGGCGGTGACCGAGAAGCGCGGCTCGCTGCGCGCGTGGACGATCCTGCTGTCGATCTTCGCCTTCTCGCTGTCCCTGCTGGGCACCTTCCTGGTGCGTTCGGGCGTGTTGACCTCGGTGCACGCGTTCGCCTCCGACCCGCGCCGCGGCGTGTTCATCCTGGCCTTCCTGACCATCGTGGTCGGCGGCTCGTTGTTGCTCTACGCGCTGCGGGCACCGAAGGTGGCCGGCGGCAAGGCGTTCCAGCTGCTGTCGCGCGAGACCGTGCTGCTGATCGGCAACCTGATGTTCGCGGTGGCCGCGGCAATGGTGCTGCTGGGCACGCTGTTTCCGCTGATCGGCGACGCGCTGAACCTGGGCCGGATCTCGGTCGGCCCGCCCTACTTCGGTTTCCTGTTCCCGCTGCTGATGCTGCCGGTCGTGGTGCTGATGCCGTTCGGGCCGTTCCTGCGCTGGGGCAAGGGCGAATCGCCGCTGCTGAAGCAGATCCTGCTGCGCGTCGGCATCGCCGCGGCGGCCTGCGCGATCGTGGCGGCGTTCTTCGTCGACGGCAAGCTCAAGGCGATCGTCGGCGTCGCAGCGCTGGCGTGGCTGGGTGTGGGCGTGCTGCTGTATGCCTACAAGCGCTGGCGCGATGTGCCGCGCGGCCGGCGTTATCCGGGCGAGATGGCCGGCATGCTGCTGGCGCACCTGGGCGTGGGCGTGTTCGTCGCCGGCGTGCTGCTGACCGAATCGCTCAGCGTGACCCGCGACGTGCGCATGGCGCCGGGCGATACGCAGCACATCAGCGGTTACGATTTCCGTTTCGATGGCGTGCACCGCACCACCGGCCCGAACTGGAAAGCCGACCAGGGCGTGATCACGGTGACCCGCGACAGCAAGCAGATTGCGGTCATGCACCCGCAGAAGCGCACCTATCCGCGCGGCCAGGTGCAGACCGAGTCGGCGGTCGACGCCGGCGTGTTCCGCGACCTGTACGTGGCGCTGGGCGAGCCGATGGACGCCGGCAACATCGAAGGCGCGTGGGCGCTGCGTCTCTACTACAAGCCGTTCGTGCGCTGGATCTGGGGCGGCGGCTTGCTGATGATGCTGGGCGGTTTCGTCTGCGCTGCAGACAAGCGCTTCCGGCTCAAGCGCACGGCTGATGCCACTGCCCCGGTGGACTTGCAGCCACAGGAAAGCCGCGCATGAATCGCCTGCTGCCGTTCATCGGTTTCATGCTGCTGGTGGGCTTGTTCGGATTCGGCATCTGGTGGAACACCCGCCACGATCCGAACGCGATCCCCACCCCGCTGTTGAACAAGCCTGCGCCCACGTTCGACCTGCCCAAGCTGTACGAACCGACGCAGACGGTGAGCAAGGCCGACCTGCTCGGCCAGCCCTACCTGCTCAACGTGTTCGCCAGCTGGTGCATCGAGTGCGGCGTGGAACACCCGGTGCTGACCGCCGCGGCGCCGACGCTGGGCGTGAAGCTGGTCGGCTACAACTACAAGGACGCGCCGGCCGATGCCAAGGCCTGGCTGGCCGCGCACGGCAGCCCGTACGCGCTGCTGATCGCGGACGAATCCGGCCAGACCGCGATCGACTTCGGCGTCTACGGCGCACCGGAAAGCTTCCTGATCGATGCGAAAGGCGTGATCCGCTTCAAGCACATCGGGCCGATCACGCCCGAAGTGTTGGCCACCAAGGTCAAGCCGGCGATCGCCGCGATGCTGAAGGAGGCGCCGTGAAGCCGGGAATCGGGAATCGGGCATCACCAGCCCGCAGGTTGCGGTTGGCGTTCTTCATCGCGCTGCTGACGTGCGTGGGATTTGCCCACGCGCAGGCGATCGAGCCGATGCCGTTCGCCAATCACGCGCAGGAGCTGCGCTTCCAGCATCTCACCCATCAGCTGCGTTGCCCGATGTGCCAGAACGAAACCCTGGCCGATTCCAATGCGCCGATCGCGCGCGACCTGCGCAACCAGATCTTCAAGTTGATGCAGCAGGGCAAGAGCGACGAGGAGATCAAGCAGTACCTGGTCGCGCGCTATTCGAATTACATCCTGTACGACCCGCCGCTGAGGCCGGGCACCGTGCTGCTCTGGTTCGGGCCGCTGGCGATCCTGCTGGCCGGCGCCGGCGTGGTGCTGGTGGCGATCCGCAAACGCAGGCGCGAAGGCGTTGAAACAACGACCGTCGGCGACAGCGCCGACAACGGGGAAGATTGGTGAAAATCGCCTTTATCGTGGTGGCCGCGCTGATGGTCGCGCTGGCGCTGGCTGCCCTGCTCGTGCCGCTGGTGCGCGAAGGGCGCCGCTCCGGCCACACGCGCGGCGTGTTCGTGCTCTGCCTGTCCATCGCCCTGCTGCTGCCGCTGGGCGCCGGCGTGCTCTATCTGAAGGTCGGCACGCCGGCGGCGCTCAACGGAGTCTCCGCGCAGGCGCAGACGCCGATCAGCCTGCCGCAGGCGATCGCCCAGCTGCGCCAGCACCTGGCGCAGCAGCCCGACGACCAGCAAGGCTGGATGCTGCTGGCGCAGACCAGCGCAATGATGCGCCAGCCCGGTGACGCGCGTGACGCGTGGGACCACGTGCTGAAACTCGACGCCAACAACGCCGAGGCGATGGTGGGCTGGGCCGAAAGCGATTCGATGCTGCGCGCCGACCACCGGATCGACGGCCGCGCCCGCGAGCTGCTGCAGCGTGCCGTGAAGCAACACCCGGACAACCAGCGCGGGCTGTGGCTGCTCGGCATCAGCGACTTCCAGCGCGGCGACTATCGCAGCGCCGCCGCCACCTGGCGCCTGCTGCAACCGCAGCTCGAACCCGGCTCCAGCGTGGCCCAATCCGTCGCCGAGCAGATCGCCATCGCCGACGCCCGCGCCGGCGGCGCACCGGCCGATGCCTCCGGCAGCGCCGCGGCGGCCGTGCCCGCAGGCGCCTCGCTGCAGGTCAACGTCACCTTGGCGCCGGCGCTGCAGGCCAAGCTGGCCAAGGGCGACGTGCTCTACGTCTACGCGCGCGCGCCGGATGGCCCGCCGATGCCGCTGGCCGTGGCGCGGATCGAGCCGGTCAAGCTGCCCGTCACGGTCACCCTCAACGATGCCATGGCGATGACGCCCGCGTACAAGCTGTCGTCGGTGGCGCGGGTTTTCGTCGGTGCGCGGATCAGCCACGACGGCCAGCCCACCGCCGCGCCCGGCGACCTCGAAGGGGATGCCGGCGTGGTCGAGGTCGCGCGCAAGACGCCGGTCGCCATCACCATCGACAAGGTGCGCTGACGATGGGCGATGCGCGCCGGTATCTGGACCTGCCCTCGCCGTTTCCGATGAAGCGCGGCGGCGAGCTGCACGGCGCGCATGTCGCCTACGAAACCTGGGGCACCCTGAACGCGGCGCGCGACAACGCGGTGCTGGTGCTCACCGGGCTGTCGCCCAGTGCGCACATGACCTCGTGCGACGAGGACCCCTCGCCTGGCTGGTGGCAGGACATGGCCGGTCCCGGCAAGGCGATCGACACGGATCGCTGGTTCGCGATCTGCGTGAATTCGCTGGGCAGCGACAAGGGTTCCACTGGCCCCGCCTCGATCGATCCGGCCACCGGCGAGCCGTATCGACTGGACTTTCCCGAGCTGGCACTGGAGGACGTGGCCAACGCCGCGCACGCGGTGGTCGCCAGTCTCGGCATCACGCAACTGGCCTGCCTGATCGGCTGCTCGATGGGCGGCATGAGCGCGCTGGCCTACATGCTGCTGCATCCGGGCAGCGTGCGCGCGCACATCAGCGTGGATACCGCGCCGCAGGCGCAGCCGTTCGCCATCGCGATCCGCTCCCTGCAGCGCGAGGCGATCCGCCTCGACCGGCACTGGAACGAAGGCGTCTACGATGATGCCAACTATCCCGACATCGGCATGAGCATCGCGCGCAAGCTCGGCGTGATCACCTACCGCTCGGCGATGGAGTGGAACGGCCGCTTCGCGCGCATCCGGCTCGATCCGGAGCAGCGCGAGGACGAACCGTTCGGCCGCGAGTTCCAGGTGGAGTCCTACCTCGAAGGCCACGCCCGGCGTTTCGTGCGCACCTTCGATCCCAACTGCTACCTGTACCTGTCGCGCGCCAGCGACTGGTTCGACATTGCCGAATACGGCCACGGCAGCGTGCAGGAAGGGCTCAAGCGCATCTGCATCGAACAGGCCATGGTGATCGGCGTAAGCACCGATATCCTGTTTCCGCTGCAGCAGCAGGAGCAGATCGCCGAAGGCCTGCAGGCTGCCGGCGCCAAGGTGGAATTCGTGGCGTTGGATTCGCCCCAGGGCCACGACGCTTTCCTGGTGGACATCGAGCACTACAGCCCCGCCATCGGCGGATTCCTGAACCGCCTGGCGGCCGCGCCATCGCCGCGCTGGTAGACTCTGGCCGCCACTCGCCCATCCGAGACCGCCATGCTCACCCTGGATTTCCCCGGCAGCCGCACCCTGATCGACGCGATCGACGCCGCCGTGGCCAAACCCACCACCCACGAACTCACCGACAGCCTGCGCCAGAGCCTGTGCCGGCTGATCCGCGAACAGGCCGTGCGCCTGCCCGAATGCGTGTTCGAGGCCAACCCGGAGCACTACGCGCGCCGCGAGCTGTACCGCAGCGAGGACCACGGCTACTGCGTGGTGGCGATGACCTGGGGGCCGGGCCAGGGGACGCCGATCCACGACCACGATGGCATGTGGTGCGTCGAGGGCGTCTGGAACGGCGCGCTGGAGATCGTGCAGTACGAACTGCTGGAACATGACGCGCAACGCTACTGCTTCCAGGCAGTCGGCTCGATCCAGGCCGGCGCCGGTTCCGCCGGCAGCCTGATCCCGCCGCACGAATACCACAGCATCCGCAACCCCAGCGACGACGCCGTCACCGTCAGCCTGCACGTCTACTCCGGCCCGATGGTTCGCTGCTCGGTGTTCCAGCCGCTGCCCGAAGACCGCTGGTACGGCCGCGACGTGCGCCAGCTGGGTCTCGACCGCGTGCACTGAACCCGGCATAATTCCCCGCTCACGCATGCCGGTGTGGCGGAATGGTAGACGCGGCGGACTCAAAA
>CALCWL010000393.1 GCA_937906285.1 uncultured Rhodanobacter sp.
GGTGACCGGGCCGTGCAGCGCGCCCTGGAAATCGACGATGCCCGGGTTGTTCGCCGCCGTCACCAGCAGGTTGCGGCTGTGGAAGTCGCGGTGCACGAAACAGCGCGGCTGCGCCAGCGCGTTGCGCACGATCACGTCGAACGCCGCTTCCAGCACGTCCCATTCGCCGCAGCTCGGCGGGTGGCCGAGGTGGCGCGTGAGGAACCACTCGGGCATCACTTCCAGTCCGCTGACCAGCACCCGGTGGTCGAATGGCGGCAGGTCGTCGCTGGCTACCCGCGTCTGCATCACCAGCAGGGCATCCATCGCGTCGCCGTAGAGCCGATCGGCGCTGGTGTCGTCCAGCACGTTGAGATAGAGCCGCAAGCCCAGGTCCTCGATCAGCAAAAAGCCTTGCTCGAGATCCTGCGCGTGCACTTTCGGCACGTGCAACCCGGCGGCGGCCAGCCGCGCGCCGATCGCCAGCCACGGGCGCGGGTCTTCGCGCTCGGGCGGCGAATCCATCACGATCCAGCTTTGCCCGCCGTGCGCGGTACGCCAGTAGCTGCGAAAGCTGGCATCGGCGGAGGCGCTGTCCAGCATCAGCGTGGGGTCGTTCAGGGTTTGTCGGGCCCAGGCGAGGCGAGCGGCGGCGCGATCGTGCGAAGTCATGGCCGCCAGCTTAGCGAGGCCTCCGGGGCATGGCGAGAGAGCCCGGGTGTGCGGTCACATTGACCAACGCAGGCTTAATCAGTACCATTTTGGTCCCGATTCAAGCCCGGCCGAATCCGCCTGCCATGCTTCGCGTCAGCCGTCTCACCGATTACGCCACCGTGGTGATGACCTGCATCGCCGCGCACCCGGCGGACGTGCTGAGCACCGCGCAGATCGCCGACGAAACGCGGCTGGAGCTGCCCACGGTCAGCAAGCTGCTCAAGGCGCTGGGCCACGCCGAACTGGTCGAGTCCTTCCGCGGCGTCAACGGCGGCTACCGGCTGGCCCGCCCGGCGAGCGAGATCTCGCTCGCCGAGATCGTCGAGGCGCTGGAAGGCCCGATCGGCATGACCGAGTGCGGCGTCGGCGAAGGCCAGTGCGAACGCGAGGCGCAGTGCGGCGTGCGCGGCAGCTGGCAGCGCATCAACAGCGTGCTGGACCAGACCCTGCGCGCGGTCAGCCTGGCCGACATGCTCAAGCCACCGCCCGCGAAACGAAAAATCGCCGTCACCGTCAAAACCGGCGAGGCCATCACCGAATGAACAGCATGATCAACGACAGCAGCAGCGCCACTGCCTTGCGCGACAACGCCGATGTCGCCGAGGCGCTCGGCCGCACCTATTCGGCCGGCTTCATCACCGAGATCGAGATGACCGGCCTGCCGCCGGGCCTGGACGAGGACACCATCCGTGCGCTGTCCGCGGTCAAGCACGAGCCGCAGTGGATGACCGAGTGGCGGCTCGAGGCCTATCGGCACTGGCTGACCATGGCCAAGCCTGACTGGGCCAAGCTCAACATCGACCCGATCGACTACCAGGCGATCAGCTACTACGCCGCGCCGAAGAAGCAGCCGAAATCGCTGGACGAGGTCGACCCGGCGCTGCTGGAAACCTACGAGAAGCTGGGCGTGCCGCTGCACGAGCGTGCCGCGCTGGCCGGTGTGGCGGTGGACGCGGTGTTCGATTCGGTCTCGGTCGGCACCACCTTCCGCAAGCAGCTGGCCGATGCCGGCGTGCTGTTCTGCTCGATGAGCGAGGCGATCCGCGAGTACCCCGAGATCGTGCAGAAATACCTCGGCAGCGTGGTGCCCACCGGCGACAACTTCTTCGCCGCGCTGAACTCCGCGGTGTTCTCCGACGGCAGCTTCATCAACGCGCAGAACACCGGCCAGTTCGAGCGCACCCTGATCGTGGCCGAGGAGGGCGCCCACGTGTCCTACCTCGAAGGCTGCACCGCACCCAAGCGCGACGAGAACCAGCTGCACGCGGCGGTGGTCGAACTGGTGGCGCTGGAAGGCGCACAGATCAAGTACTCCACCGTGCAGAACTGGTACCCCGGCGACGAGAACGGCGTGGGCGGCATCTACAACTTCGTGACCAAGCGCGGCGATTGCCGCGGCGATGATTCGAAGATCTGCTGGACCCAGGTGGAAACCGGCTCGGCGATCACCTGGAAATACCCTTCCGTGGTGCTGCGCGGCGACCGTTCGGTGGGCGAGTTCTACTCGGTGGCGCTGACCCACCACTTCCAGCAGGCCGACACCGGCACCAAGATGATCCACCTCGGCAGGCACACCAAGTCGAAGATCGTCTCCAAGGGCATCAGCGCCGGCAAGAGTTCCAACAGCTACCGCGGCCTGGTGAAGATGGAGAAGGGCGCCGAAGGCGCGCGCAACTACACCCAGTGCGACAGCCTGCTGATCGGCAAGCAGTGCGGCGCGCACACCTTCCCGTACATGGAAGTGAAGAACCCCACCGCGATCGTCGAGCACGAAGCCACCACCTCGAAAATCTCCGACGACCAGATGTTCTACTGCCGCGCGCGCGGCATCGCCGAAGAGGATGCCGTGTCGATGATCGTCGACGGCTTCTGCAAGCAGGTCTTCCGCGAACTGCCGATGGAGTTCGCGGTGGAGGCGAAGAAGCTGCTTGAGGTGAGCCTGGAAGGTGCTGTCGGTTGACGGGCAAGGGCGCACCTTGTGCGCGATCGAACTCACCGGCAACCCAATCGCGCACAGGGTGCGCTCCTACAATTTGTGTCGAGTCGAAATCATGCTGAAAATCGAGAACCTGCACGCCCGCGTCGCGGGCAGGGAAATCCTCAAGGGGCTCAGCCTCGAAGTGAACGCGGGTGAAGTGCACGCGATCATGGGGCCGAACGGCGCCGGCAAATCGACGCTGGGCAACGTGCTGTCCGGCCGTGATGGCTACGAGGTGACGGCCGGCACGGTGAGCTACAACGGCGTCGACCTGCTGACGATGGCGCCGGAGGCGCGCGCCGCAGCTGGCGTATTCCTGGCGTTCCAGTACCCGGTGGAGATTCCCGGCGTCAACAACACCTACTTCCTGCGCGCGGCGCTCAACGCCCAGCGCAAGGCGCGCGGCGAGAAGGAGCTCGACTCCATGCAGTTCCTGAAGCTGGTGCGCGAGCGGCTGAAGGTGATGCAGATCTCCGACGAGCTGCTGCACCGGGCCGTCAACGAGGGTTTCTCCGGCGGCGAGAAGAAGCGCAACGAGATATTCCAGATGGCGGTGCTGGAGCCGCAGCTGGCGATCCTGGACGAGACCGACTCGGGCCTGGACATCGACGCGCTGAAGCAGGTGGCGCAAGGCGTCAATACGCTGCGCTCGCCCGAGCGCGCGTTCCTGATGATTACCCATTACCAGCGCCTGCTCGATTACGTGGTGCCGGATTTCGTGCATGTGCTGGCGAACGGCCGCATCGTCGAGAGCGGCGACAAGTCGCTGGCGCTGAAGCTGGAAGAACACGGCTACGCCGGGCTCGGCGCGGGGGCGGCGGCATGAACCCGGCGGCCTCCAGTCCGCTGGCCGCGTCACTGCTGGCCGCGCCGCTGCCGGTCAGCGGCATCGCCTGGCTGGACGAGGCGCGCCGCGAGCACCGCGCCGCGTTCGCCGCCGGCGGCCTGCCCGGCGCGCGGGTCGAAGCATGGAAGTACACCGCGCTGCGCGGGCTGGCCCAGCGCCGCTTTTCTGCCGGCGACGGGGTGGCGGCCACGCGTGCCGTCGATGCCGCCGCGTTCGCCCTGCCGGGCATGGAAGGGCCACGGCTGGTATTCGTCAACGGCGTGTTCCGGGCGGACCTGTCGAGTCTGGTCGCGCTGCCCGACGGGCTGTCGCTGCAGCCGCTGTCGCAGGCCCTGCGCAACGACGCGGAGCCGCTGCGCTTCGCCTTGTCGCGGCCGGCCCTGGTCGGGCAGGTCCACGCGGCCAGCGACGCGTTCGTGCAGGTCAACGCCGCCAACGCCGCCGACGGCGTGGTGCTGAAGGTGGCCGCGCACGCGCAGATCGCCGCGCCGGTGCAGTTGGTCTTCGTCGGCGCCGCCGCAGACGCCGAACTGGCCTGGCATGCGCGCAACCTGGTCGAGCTGGCCGAGGGCGCCTCGCTGACCCTGGTCGAGCATCACCTGGGTCACGGCGAGCAGGCCCAGCTGGCGACGCTGGTCGGCGACGTCGTGCTGCATGAAGGCGCGCAGCTGCACCAGGTCGTGTTGCAGAACGCCGCGGCCGACACCAACCTGGTCCGCCGCAGCGGCCTGCGCCTGCACGCACGGGCGCAGATGCAGCTGCACGTGCTGGAACTGGGCGGCGCGCTGGTACGCCACGACCTGCAGGCCGAACTGGCCGGCGACGGCGCGCAACTGCATACCCGCGGCGTGTTCATGCCGCATGGGCGCCAGCACATCGACACCCAGCTGGCGATCCGCCACCAGGCGCTGGATACCGCCTCCACCTCGCACTGGCGCGGCGTCGCCAACGACCGCGCCCGCGGCGTGTTCCGCGGCGCGATCGTGGTGGCACCGGGCGCCGATGGCAGCGACGCCAACCTGAGCAACAAGAACCTGCTGCTGTCGCCCAACGCCGAGATCGACACCAAGCCGGAGCTGGAGATCTACGCCGACGAGGTGCAGGCCGCGCACGGCGCCACGGTGGGCCAGCTCGACGAGCGCTCGCTGTTCTACCTGCGCTCGCGCGGCATCCCG
>CALCWL010000394.1 GCA_937906285.1 uncultured Rhodanobacter sp.
GCACCACGTTCGTGCTGTGCTCGGACGGCATCAACAAGGAGATGTCCGACAGCGAGCTTCACGAACAGTGCCGCGTGCATCCGCAGCCCCAGGATCTGGTCGAGAGCCTGTTCGAGCTGGCCATGGGCCGCGCCGGGCGCGACAACATTTCGGCCGTCGTCGTCGGCCTGCAAGCATGAAGACAGCAACCCATCCATGAATTCCATTGCCGAACTGGTCAGCGCTTATCAGGCCGAAAAAATCAAGCTGCCCGCGCTGTTCGAAGCGCTGGGCGAGCTGCCGTCGTTGTCCGTCGACGAGCATCGCGTTGGTGTCCAATGGATCGGCCAGGAGCAGGCGGCGGGCCGGATCGATCCGCTGATCGCCAAGGCCTTGCTGGCCAAGCTGGCGACGCTGCAGCCTGGCCCGGCCAGTGCGGACGAAGACGTCACCATGGTCAAGCCGACCACCCGGCGACCGCCGCCGCCAGCGGGTGACGAGGCCACCCGCGTGGCGCCGCCCTCGCGCCCGCCGGCGCCGCCGCTGGACGAGGCCACCGTGGTCAAGCCGACCTCGCGGCCACCGCAACCCGCGACCGACGAGGCCACCATGGTCAAGCCGGTGTCCAGCGCGCCGGTGCCGCCGCGCGAGGGACAGACCACCAGCCACACCGGCACCCAGGGCACGCGTCAGGGCATGACCGGCACCAGCTCCAGCATGGGCAGCCAATCCAGCTGGCAGCACATCGGCGATGCTGAGACCGCCGACTTCGTCGCGGTCGGCTCGCTGCTCAAGGGACGCTTCTACCTCGAACGCGAGATCGGTCGCGGCGGCATGGGCGTGGTCTACAAGGCGCGCGACGAGCGCAAGGTGGAGGCGCGCGATCGCGACCCCTACGTTGCGGTCAAGGTGCTGAACGACGAATTCCGCCGTCACCCCGATTCGCTGATCTCGCTGCAGCGCGAGTCGCGGCGCTCGCAGCAGCTGGCGCACGACAACATCGTGCGCGTCTACGATTTCGACAAGGACCGCACCATCGTCTTCATGACGATGGAGTACGTCGACGGTTCCGACCTCAAGCAGCTGATCCGCGAAAAGGCCTACAACGGCATGCCGCTGGAACAGGCGCGGCCGCTGATCGAAGGCATGGCCCGCGCGCTCAGCCGCGCGCATGCGGCCGGCGTGGTCCATTCGGACTTCAAGCCTGCCAACGTGATGGTCACCCGCGAGGGCGTGCCCAAGGTGTTCGACTTCGGCATCGCCCGCGCCGGCAAGCACATGGGCGATGCGGCGGGCGAGCAGACCGTGTTCGACGCCGGCACGCTGGGCGCGCTGACCCCGGCGTACGCCAGCCTGGAGATGATCCAGGGCAAGGACCCGGTACCCAGCGACGACGTCTACGCGCTCGGCTGCGTGGCGTTCGAACTGCTCACCGGCACCCACCCCTACGGCAAGGTCAGCGCCGAAGTGGCGATGCGCGAAGGGCGCAAGCCGCCGCCGGTGAAGGGCCTGACCAAGCAGCAGTACAAGACGCTGTGCGCCAGCGTGGCGTTCCGTGCCGAGGACCGTCTGAAGAGCACCAACGAGCTGGTGGACGGCCTGCGCGACGTGGGCTTGCGCGAGCGGGCGCTGCCGTTCCTGATCTACGGCGTGCCGGCGGTGCTGATCGTCGCCGGCGGCGCGTGGGGCTGGATCACCTGGCGCCACGACCACCACGTCAATGAAGTGATCCAGCGTTTCACGTTGACCCGGCCGGATCGCTACGCCAGCGAGTCGCAGGCGCTGCAGGCGCTGGACACGCTCAGCGACGACGACCGCAAGCGCATCGTGGTCGATCAGGGCGACCTGATCCAGAAATTCCTGCTCAGCCGGCTCGACGCGTACTGGAGCCCGACCGAGGGTCGCTACGACTACGCCGGCACGCAGAAGGTGTTCCAGCTGCGCGACGACCTCAAACTTTATTCGCCCGCGCTGGACATCAGGCGCAGCGAGATCGAGAAGCAGCGCAACGACCTGCTCAACTCGCTCGATACCCAGCTCACCCAGCAGATCGGCGCCGGGGCAATCTTCGAGAACCAGCCGGACAACGTGGTCGGCACGCTGGACAAGATCCGCGCCATCGACCCGACCAGCGCGCTGCTGAAGAACACCGAGCTGGAACTCAAGTACGACGCGGCGATCGGCAAGTCGCTGGATGCCGGGCAGGTCGACCAGGCCACGACCGAATTCAAGCTGGCCAGCCGCCTGTTCCCCGATTCGGCGCGAATCAAGCAACGCGGCGCGCAACTGGACGAACTGGGCAAGGCGCTGGCCGCGCAGCAACTGGCGCAACAGCAGGCCGCGCAGCTGCAGCAGCAGCGCGAGCAGAGCCTGCTTTCGCTCAGCGGCCTGCTCGATCATCCCGACAACAGCGACGACTGGCGCAACCGCGCCGCCACCGCTTACGAGGGCGCCGCCAAGCTGCTGGCCGACGACGCCCGCCTGCCGGCGCAGGCCGAGCGGCTCAAGCAGGCGCTGGCCGCCCAGGCCGCCGAACGCCAGGGTGCTGGCGATCTCGATGGCGCCATCGCCATCGCGGGCTTCGGCATCAACCTGTTTCCCGGCGACGCCGAGCTGTCCTCGACCCGCCAGAAACTGCTGGAACAGCAGAACCAGCTGGCGCAGAAGGCGGCCAGCGAAGCCCAACGCAACGCACTGGCCAAGCGCCGTGTCGACGACCTGCTGGCCAGGCCGCTGGGCACGGCGGTGTGGCTGCAGGACGTCAGCGGCGCGCTGGGCACTGCGCGCGAGCAGATGGGCGCCAGCGCACCGGCGTACGCCGAAGTGCGCGGCAGCGTCGATGCCAGCCTGGTCAAGCTGGCGCGCGAGCGGATCGCCGCCGGCGATCTCGACGACGCCCAGCGCATCGTCCAGGCCGGCCAGCGGATGGACCCGGCCGAAGCCGGCTACGCCACCGTGTTGGCCGAGATCGGTGCTGCGCGCAGCGCCGCCCAGGTGCGTCAGCAGCAACAGCAGGCGCAAGCCATTGCCGCTGCTCGCGCCACCCTGGCCGGTCTCGCCGCCAAGCCGTTGCTTACGCCCGACTGGCAGCAGGCGGTAGCCAGCGCGATGGCTGAGTTGAAGGGCGACACCTCGCCGGAGACCACCCGGGCGATCGGTGCACTGGCCACCTCGATTGCCGACGTGGCCGCTTCGCAGGCCGATCCGCAGCACCTGCCGCAGGCGCGCCTGGCGGTGGATTTCGGCCTGAAGTACGTGCCGCAGTCGCCGCAGCTGCTGGCCGAGAGCGCCAAGCTGGATGCGCTGCAGGCCGACCTGCAAGCCAAGGCGGCGCGGGAGAGCGCGGACGCGGAAGTGAAATCCCGCATCGAGTCGATGCGCAGCGCGGCGGCGGCCGCCGACGTCGGCAAGGCGAGCCAGTCGCTGGCGCGGATCAAGACGTTGCAGCCGGACAACCCGTTCCTCCAGAACGAAGGCCCGAAACTGCTGGCCGATGCCTATCTCGGTCTGGGCCAGGAAACGTTCCAGAAGGGTCGCTACGAGAAGGCTGCGGAGGTGCTTGGCCAAGGCCTGCAGGTGCTCGGCGGCAATGCCCAGTTGCGTGGCGCGAAGGCACGCTACGACGTGGTGGCGGCGATCATGGCCGCGGCCCGGCAGCCGACCAGCACGGCCGATTACGCGCGGTTGAAGCAGCAACTGGCGAGCGTGCGGCGCAACGATCCGAAGGCGCTCGCCGCGCTCGAATCGGACATGCGCATTCGTGGCCAGCTGACCGGGAAGACGCTGGAAGAGCAACTCGACCGGGTCAAGCCGAGTGCCGCGGCGGCACCGGCGCCGGCTCCCGTCACACCTGTCGTGCCGACGCCGGCGGCGGAACAGGGCGCCCTGCCGGGCCGGCCTGCACCGATCCCCCGGCCCGGCGCGCCGGCGCCGACGCAGCCGGGCAAGGTCGCCAATGTGCCGAGCGGGCCGAGCGGCCCCGATCCATGCGCCAAGGCGGGGATGGCCGGAACCGGCAAGTTCTGCCGCGACAGCGTCGGAACATCGTACGGTCCCTTCCTGGTGGTGGTGCCTGGTGCGAGCGGTGGACGGCCGTACGCGATGTCGCGTGCGGAGGTATCGATCAACGAGTTCAACGCGTTCTGCCGCGCGTCCGGCAAGTGCGCAGCCAAGTCGGTCAGCGATCCGGATCTCGGCAATGCGCCTATCACCAACATCCCGCTCAGCCAGGCGCAGGCCTATGCGCGGTGGCTGAGCGACGTCAGCGGCTTCAGCTATCGCCTGCCGACCGATGCCGAATGGCTCAATGCCGCCAGCGCCGGCGGACGCTTCAAACAGGCCGAGGACAGCAACTGCGTGCCGCCATCGGCAGGCGGGGGCGACGGTAGCGGCGCGCTGGTTTCCGCCCGCGGGCGTTCGCGCAATCCCTGGGGCCTGGTCAACATGACCGGCAACGCCTGGGAGTGGGTCGTCAGCGGCGGCAGCGTGGCCGTGCGCGGCGGCAGCTACACCAGCTACTGGTCCGACTGCAGTGTGGGCACCCAGCGCAGCGATGGCGGCTCGCCGCAGCGCGACGTCGGCTTCCGCATTCTCAGGGAGGTGAAATGATCGATTTCGCTGAACGCGGACGTGCCGTGAACCAGGACCTGCGTGTGCTCGATGAAGCACATCGGCTCGGCCGGATCACCCGCGCCGAGTACCGCGCGCGTCGCCGGCGGTTGCTGGAAAGCCTGTACGACCCCAGCGCGGTGGTCACCGCCCGCAATACCCTGGTGCCGCCGACGGCCACCACCACCCCGCGCCTGCGCAGGGCGATGGCCGCGCCGCGAGAGGATGCTTCCGCCGACTCGGCCAGCCATGCCCTGACCAACCTGCTGGCGATGCGACCGGCCATGCGCTGGAAGGCGGTGGGGGGCGTCGTACTGCTGCTCGTCATCGCCCTGGGCGCGCTCGCCTACTGGTTGTTGCGCGGCTAACTTGCGCCGGCCTTGCCGGTTCCCACCATCGGCTGTTGCGGCGCGTCACGAGGGTAGGGCGGAGAGCGAAGAAATTGCCGGCCAAACCGTCGTGCGCAAGCCCACGGTGACTGGTTCCGTGGCGTGACGAGGGTGTATCCTGATCGGACGATCCAAGCCCGGGGGCAGCAATTGCCCGATCCGTGGGGGGCTTCGATTTCGCAGCCGGCACGCCTTCGATGTCCAGGCGCGCCGTCAATGGAAAGATGATGCAGCCGGGGGAGTGTATCGTGCGAATTGTTCGTCTCGCAGCAGCGTTGACATCGGCCTTGGCATTCACCGGCGGCGTGGTCCACGCCCAGGAAGCAGCGACGGCTGCGCCAGGTCAGGCTCCACCCGCATCCACGTCGACTCCCGCGCAGACGCCGCCATCGCCGCCGCCGGGCGGCGTCGTTCCGCCGGTACGCGATCGCGATGCGGCGGCAGTGCAGACGGTCGCGGTGCATGGCTTTCGCGTCAGCGGCGTCGGCAGCCATGCGCAACTCGGCATCACGCCGGCCAGCATCCAGGCATTGGCCGATGCGCAGTTCCGCGAGCTGGCCGCAGGCGCGGGCACGGCCGAGTTGAGTTTCGCCCAGATGCAGGGCGTCGCCGACAAGATCACCGAGCGTTATCGCACCGCCGGCTTCATCGTCTCCAACGCGTTCCTGCCGGCGCAGACCATCGGTGCCGATCAGATCGTCGGCATCCAGGTACTGGAAGGGCAGATCGGCAAGATCATCGTCAAGGGCACCAAGCGCTATCGGCCGGACGTGATCTCGGCGGCAGCGCAGGAGTTGCGCGGCAAACCGCTGCTGAAGAGCGACGTCGATTCCGCCTTGCTGTATGCGCGCGATCTTCCCGGCGTCACCGTGGCCTCGACCTTCCAGCCCGGCGAGCACACTGGCGACACCGACCTGATCATGATCGCGCACGAGAAGCGGCCGGTTCAGTTCACCCTCGGCGCCAACAACTACGGTACCGACCTGACCGGCAAGTACCGCGTGCAGGCGGGCATGGAGTGGGCCAATCCGCTGCACCTGGGCGACACCTTCACGGCCAACGTCGATTACGCGCTCGACCCCAGCGACAACATCTACGGTGCGCTGACCTACCGGGTGCCGTTCACGAGCACGCCGGGGCTCTCCGCGGTGGTCGGCGCCTCGCGCAACGAGCTGCAGATCAATACCGGCACCTTCGCCGCGCTCGACGTGAAAGGCCCCAGCTCGCTCTACTACGGCGGCCTCGACTGGAAGTACATCAACCGCGACGACCTCCAGCACGTGGCCACCCTGCACGTGCTGCGGGAACGCTCCCAGCTCGACAGCCTGGGTTTTCACCTGTCCGACGAGAAGTTCACGGTGGCCGAAGCCACCTGGGGCATGCTGCATACCGATCGCCGCTTCCACGGCGTGGACATCATGCAGGTGGCCCTGCGCAAGTCGATCAGGGACGATTCGCGCGAGCCCGACCTGATCAGCCCGCAGCATGACCGCAGCTTCCTCGTCGCGAAGCTCTCCTACACCCGGTTGCAGTTCCTGACCAAGTCGCAGCGCCTGAACTTCAAGTTCATCAGCCAGTACACCCGCGACGCGCTGGTGCCGCTGGAGCAGTTCGCGATGGGCGGCCCGGACAGCGTGCGCTCCTACCCGATCGCCGACGCACTGCGCGACCGGGGCTTCTACACCGCGCTGGAATACCACGTGGACGCTCCCGGGTTCGGCGACAAGGTGTCGCCGTTCTACGGCAGGCCGTGGCGCGAGCTGCTGGAGTTCGAGGTGTTCTACGACTACGCCAAGGGCTATTCGGCCGGCGCCAACCGCATGACCACGCCGGACAGCGCCGAACTGAGCGGCGCCGGCGCGGGCTTCATCTTCCGCCTGCCGCGATTCAAGCAATTCGAGCTGCACTTCGACGCGGCCAAGACCACCAGTTCGCAGAACGCGTCCAACGGCAAGGGTTTCCACATCTATACCCGCTTCAGCTTCACGTTCTGAGGGATGACGACGACATGAGCAAGCACATCAGCACCCGGCGTGAATCGCGCAACGGCGCTTCGGCGGATCGGATCGCGCGCTTGCCCTCGGGCAGCCTGCCGCTGCGCAGGACGTGGCCGATCAGCCTGTGCATCGGGCTCGCGATCGGCTCGATCGCCGTCACCCCCGACGCCTTCGCCGGCGGCCCCACCGGCGGCACGGTGGTCGGCGGCACCGGCAGCATCACCCAGAACGGCAACGAGACGGTGATCAACCAGATCTCGCAGCGACTGGCGCTGAACTGGGAAACCTTCAACCTCAAGGCCAACGAATCGGTGCTGTTCAACCAGCCCGGCCGCTCGGCGGTGGCGCTCAATCGCATCCTCGATCAAAACCCCAGCCAGATCTTCGGCAAGATCAACTCCAACGGCCAGGTCTTCCTGATCAATACCCACGGCATCATCTTCGGTGCCACGGCCCAGATGAATGTCGGCGGCCTGATGGCCAGCACGCTGGACCTCACGCCGAAGGATTTCCTCGCCGGCAATTACAGCCTCAACGCCGCCGGCGCGGGCGCGGGCATCGTCAATCACGGCCTGATCCAGGCCGCCAGCGGCGGCTCCGTCGCACTGGTCGGTGGCAGCGTGGCCAACGACGGCGTGATCCTGGCCAACTACGGCAGCATCAACCTCGACGGCGCCGAACACGCCGTGCTCGACTTCGACGGCAACGGCCTGATCAACATCCAGATCACCGGCGAACTGAAGCAGCGCCTGGACGACAAGGAAGCGGCAGTCAGCAACTCCGGCACCCTCAAGGCCGAAGGAGGCACCGTGGTGCTGCAGGCCTCGGCAGCCAAGGATCTGTTCACCAACCTGGTCAACAACTCCGGCGTGATCGACGCCAGCGGCATCAGCACCGACGGCGGCGTGGTGCGACTGGTGGGCACGGGCGGCAGTGTGCAGAGCAGCGGCAGCATCGCCGCCACGGGCGACCACGGCGGACGCATCGAATTGCTGTCGGACCATGACGTGATGGTCACCGGCGGCACTGTGGATGCTTCAGGCCGCCTGGGTGGCGGAGCCATTCGCGTCGGTGGCGGCATTCGGGGAGGCGAAGGTCTCGCCGTGGCTGCGCGCACGTACATCGGGCCGGAGGCGTCACTCAACGCCGATGCCACCGCCAAGGGTGATGGCGGCAGCATCGCCGTGTTCTCGCGCGACAACTCGGTCATCGCCGGCAGCCTGTCCGCGCGCGGCGGCATCGCCGGCGGCAACGGCGGTTTCGTCGAGACGTCGAGCCACGGCGCGCTCGCCATCACCGGCACGCCGCAGGTCTTCGCGCGAAGCGCTGACGGGCTGGGCGGCAACTGGCTGATCGATCCGAACAACATCACGATCGTTGCGGGCAACGGCAGTACCAAGATCAATGCCGCCAATCCCTTTGTGTCGACCAATGACGGAGCGTCGCTCGGCGTCGACCTGATCACCGCCGCCTTGACTGGTGGCGCCAATGTCACGGTCACGACGGGCACGGCCGGCGCAAATACTGAAGCTGGCGACATCACCCTCAATGCCGACCTCGACTACAACGGCAAGGGAACCAACTCGCTCACGTTCGATGCGGCAAACGACATCGTCATCAACAACAAGATTTTCGATTCGGTGCTCGGCGGCGACGTGCTGAACCTGTCCTTGCTCGCCGGCGGCAACATCTCGCTCAACAACGACATCTCGCTGGGCACTGGCAGTACGGCCACGCTGACCGCGAGTGGCGGCAGCATCTCGCGTACCGCGGGCACGATTTCCGCCGGCGCGCTGACTCTCACGGCCGGCGGCACCAATGGATCGATCGGCGCATCGGGCGCCATCCAGACGAGCGTCGACAGCATCGTGTTCAGCGCGAAGGGTACCGGCGCCGTCAACATCGTCGACGCCGATGCCGTGAATGTCAGCGGTACCGCCGGCAGCGGCAACGTCGGCATCACCACCACCACGAGCGATCTGGGCGTGGTGGGTTCGGGCATCGTCACCGCCGGTGGTGCGGTGACGCTCGGAGCCAACGGCGGCGGCGCGCGCATCAACATCGGCGCGGGCGTCGCAGTGGACACCACCAATGGTGCCGCCACAGGCGCAGACGTCAGTCTGGTCGCCGACAACGCGGACATACTCGGGACTATCAAGGCAGGCACCGGCGGCGTCGCGACCATCCGCCAAGCCACCGCCGGCAGGGCGATTGCGCTGGGGGGGGATTTGCCCATCAACCTCGGCGTGAGCGACGCCGAACTCGACAACATCACCGCCAACACGATCGTGATCGGCGACGCCAACAGCGGCGCCATCACCATCGTCGGCGCGATCAGTCCGGCTTCCGCGAGCAAACTCGCGCTGAATTCCGGGAGCACCATCACGCAGACGGCGGGCTCGACCATCACGGTTGGCACCCTGACTGGCAGCTCGGTCGGTGCCACCACCCTGGGGGAAGCCAACCAGATCGGCAATCTCGGGAACTTCAACGCCGCAAGCTTCAGCCTGACCAATGCCGCTGCGCTCACCCTCGTCGGCGACGTGACGACCAGCGCAGCCCAGACCTACAACACGGCATTGGTGTTGGGCGGCGACCGCGTGTTGAGCGGCAGCGACATCACCTTTGCCTCGACTGTCGATGGCGCGCATGCGTTGACCGTGAACGCCAGCGGAATCACCAGGTTCGACGCTGCAGTCGGCGGCACGACGGCGTTGACCAGCCTGATCACGGATGCCGCCGGCAGCGTCACGTTGGGTGGCAATGTCACCACCAGCGGCACGCAGAGCTGGGGCGACGCGCTGACGCTCGGTTCCAATGTCACGCTGACCGGAACGACGATCGGCCTGGCGGCCGTGACGGGTGCTGGCAACAACCTGACGGTGACCGGCAATGCAGTGCTGGCCGGGGCGGTGGCCGGTGTGGGCGCGCTGCAGGTCAGCGGCACGACGAATCTCGGTGCTGCCAGCGTTAGCACCAGCGGTGACCAGACCTACAACGGCGCAGTGACGCTGGCCGCCAATGCGACGCTGACCAGCAGTGGCAGTGGCATCATCGGCTTCGGCTCCACGGTGAACGGTGCGCACGCGCTGGCGGTGAACACTGGCGGCGCCGCCAGCTTCGGCGGCGCGGTCGGTGGCACCACGGCACTGACCGGCCTGACGACGAACAGCGGCACGTTCAGTGCGCTCGATCTGACCGTTAACGGCCCGTTGTCGGTCACCACCACGGCCGGAGGGATCACGCAGGGAGCCGGTTTTTACACGGTCAACGGAACATCGACTTTCAACGCCGGCACCAACGCGATCACGCTGACCTCGCTCAACGACTTCATCGGTGCGGTGAGCCTGACCGGCGGCACCACGCAGATCACCGATGCCAACGCGCTGGCGCTGGGTACCTTGCAAACAGGCAGCCTGACGGTCAGTAGTGGCGGGGCGCTTGACCTTGGCCATGGCACGGTTGCCGGCGACCTGTCGGCGACCTCGGGGACGTCCATAACGCTCAGTGGGGCGCTTGCCGGGCTGGGCAACGTGGCGTTCAGCGGATCTGCGCCAAGCGGTACTGGAAGTATCGCCGGCACCGGATCGATTACAGGTATCGGTGGGTCACCGTTTGCGCTTGTCGGCGCCAACATGGGCACTTCCAGCGGGATCAGCTTCACGGGTTTCATCGCGGCCGACGCGGCGACGATCACCGGTGCCGCAGGCTTCGACGATGTTGGCAAGACCAGCCTGGGCATGACCTTCATCAATGCCACCAGCGTGGGTGGCAGCGGCACGGTTGCGAACGTGGCCGGCAGTTTCGCCG
>CALCWL010000395.1 GCA_937906285.1 uncultured Rhodanobacter sp.
TGCGCGCCAAGGTCGGCCTGTACGAACCGCGCGGCGAGTTCCAACTGGTCGCCGAGTACATGGAGCCAGCCGGCGAAGGCGCGCTGCAGCGCGAGTTCGAGCAACTCAAGGCACGACTGGACGCGGAAGGCCTGTTCGATCCGGCACGCAAGCGCGTGCTGCCCGTCTATGCGCGGCGCATCGGCGTGATCACCTCGGCCACCGGCGCGGCCGTGCGCGACGTGCTGAGCGTGCTCGCGCGGCGCTGGCCGCTGGCCGACGTGGAAGTGCTGCCGGTGCCGGTGCAGGGCCGCGAGGCGCCGCCGGCGATCGTCGCCATGCTGAAGAAAGCCTCGGCCTGCGCGCGCTACGACGTGCTGCTGCTGACCCGCGGCGGCGGCTCGCTGGAAGACCTGTGGGCGTTCAACGACGAGGCGGTGGCGCGCGCGATCCACGCCAGCGCGATACCGGTGGTGTCGGCGGTCGGCCACGAGATCGACTTCAGCATCGCGGACTTCATCGCCGACCTGCGCGCGCCCACGCCGTCAGCCGCCGCCGAACTGCTCGTTCCCGACGCCGTGGCCGTCGGCCGCCACCTGCAGCAGCTGCAGCGGCGCCTGGTCACCTTGCAGCAACGCCAACTGCAGGCGCGCGCGCAGCGGCTCGATCACGCCCTGGTGCGGCTGCAGGCCCAGCGGCCGCAGGCGCGGCTGCAGCGCGACGGCGAACGCCTGCAACACCTGCGCCTGCGCCTGGCCAACGTGCTGCGCGAATACCAGCAGCAACGCCAGTCCCGCCTCGACCGCCTGCACACCCGCCTGCTCGCCCAGCACCCGCGCGCGCACCTGGCGCAGCTCACCCGTCGCATGGAAGACCAACACCTGCGCCTGCAACGCGCGATCGCCCAGATCCTCGAACGCCGACGGACGGCGCTGCGCCACGCCGGCCATGCGCTGCACGCGATCAGCCCGCTGGCCACGCTCGAACGCGGCTACGCGATCCTGTTCGATGCCGGCGGGCAGGTGCTGCGCTCGGCGCAGGGCGTCACGCCCGGTACCAGACTGCGGGCCCGACTGACGGACGGGGAGTTGGGGTTGCGGGTGGAGGAAGCCCACTCGGAGATGCCCGGCGAGTAGACGCCGGCGAGCCGCGCAAGAATGGGGGCCATTCGTCACTCGTCTCCGGCCGCCATTCCCGGCTACGCACCCAATGGCATCCGCCACCGCGTCGGGCTTGTCCCGTCGACGGAAGTCCGGCTCAGCTCTCCCCCGCGAACGCGACCGTGCTCAGCAGCGCCAGCGCTTCCTTGCGCGAGTCCAGCCGCGTGTGCTGGATGACGATGGGCACGTCGGACTCGAACACGCTGGAGTAGTCAGTGTCGCGCGGTACGGGTGCGGGATCGGTGAGGTCGTTGAAGCGCATGTGGAGCGTGCGCCTCGCAGGCACGGTCACGCGGTACGGGCCGACGGGCTCGCGGTCGGCGAAATACAGGGTGATGCACACCTGCGCGTCGCGGTCGCCCGGGTTGAGCATGCAGGCGGCCTCATGGCTGACGAAGCGGCGGTCCTCGCCGTCGGTGCTTCCACCCGGGACATAGCCTTCCGGGATTGCCCAGTGTTTGCTGCCGATGTTCATGCCCACCTCCGCTGCAGCGTTTGCGTGCCGCGTGGCAGCGCCCGGCCCGGGTGCCGTCGCCGGCCGACGTACCAGCCGGCCGCCAGTGCGCCGAGGGCGAGTACCGCGCCGGCCAGCGGCGCGCGGTGCTTCTCCACCCACAACGCGCCGCTGTGATCGGTGGCACGCGCGCCGAAGCGTCCGTGCGCGCCGGGGTCGCCGGCCACCGGCGAGAACAGGTTGTCGTCACGATCCGGGGCGTCCGGCTCGTCGGTCTGCTGGCCCCGATAGCCGGTGCGGCCGAGGTACCGGTCGAGCAGGCCCGGAGCGATCTTCTGGCCCCACTCGGCCAGCCAGGTCGAGGCACCGACCGGCACGCTGCGGCGGCGGTGGGACGCCGCCCACACGATCGCGTCGGCGGCCACCTCCGGCTCGAAGATCGGCGGCACCGGCTGCGGCCGGTTCGGCAGGCGGTTGCGCGCCCACGAGAACTGCGGCGTGTTGAGCGCGGGCATCTGCACCGAGGTGATGTGGATGCGGCTGCCTTCGTGGATCAGCTCGCTGCGCAGCGCGTCGATGAAACCGACCAGCGCATGCTTGGCGCCGCAGTACGCCGACTGCAGCGGGATGCTGCGATAGGCCAGCGCCGAACTCACCTGCACGATGGTGCCGCGGTTGCGCGGACGCATGTGCTTGAGCGCGGCCATGGTGCCGTACACGCCGCCGAGATAGGTCACCTCGGTGACGCGCTTGAACTCCGCCGCGTCGATCTCGCTGACCGGCGCGAAGATGGTCACCATCGCGTTGTTGACCCACACGTCGATCGGGCCGAGCTGCTCCTCGATCTGCTGCGCGGCCTGTTCCACCGCGGCAGCATCGGCCACGTCGACGCTGCAGGCGATCGCGCGCACGCCCAGCAATTCCAGCTCGCGCACGGTGGCATCCAGGCCCTCCTGGCCGCGCGCCAGCAGGCCCACGTTGGCGCCGGCGCGGGCAAAGGCGCGCGCGGTGGCGCGGCCGACGCCCGCGCTGGCGCCGGTGATCACCACGGTGCGCTCGCGGAAGTCCGGTTGCTTGAAGTTCTTGTTCATGTGCGTTCCTCGGGTTTCGAAAGGTGGGGCCGCGGCGCGTCGGCCGGCGGCGCGGTGCCGTGCCGGATCGCGCGCTGCAGCACTTGGGCCAGGTGCAGCGGCATGCGGCCGGTGGCCTGGCGCACCTGCTCGCGGCAACTGAAGCCGTCGGCGATCAGCAAGGTCTCCGCGTCGGTGCGGCGCACGGCCGGCAACAGCACGCGTTCGCCGATCTTCTGCGACAAGACGTATTTGTGCGGCTCGAAACCGAACGAGCCGGCCATGCCGCAGCAACCGGAATCGAGCAGTTCGTAATCCAGACCCAGCTGGTCGTACACGTCGCAATCGGCGCGCTTGCCCATCACCGCGCGATGGTTGCAGTGCAGGTGCACGACCGCCTTCGCAGCCAGCCGGTTCGGCACGTAGCCGATTTTCTGCAGGAACCCGGCCAGCGTGTGCGTCTGCGAACTCAGCCGCCCGGCGTCCTCGTCGTGCGGAAACAGATTGACCAGCTCGTCGCGGAACGCCGCCACGCAGGCTGGCTCCAGCCCCACGATTGGCGTGCCGGCGCGGATGTCGTCGTGCAGCGCGGCCAGCGTGCGCTGCCACAACTTCTGCGCGCGATCGAGCATGCCCCAGTCGTACAGCGGCCGCCCGCAGCACAGCGGCTGCTCGGGCAGCACCACGGTGCAGCCGGCGTGCTCCAGCACCTCGACCGCGGCGATCGCGGTGTCGGGCAGGAAGTGGTTGGTGAACGTGTCCGGCCACAGGATCACCCGCCGACCGTCCGGCCTGCCGCCGCTGCGCGCGGCGAACCATTGGCGGAAGGTCTGCGTGGCGAAGGCCGGCATCTCGCGTTCGGGTGCGATGCCGGCCAGCTTCTTCACCAGCGGCGACCACACCCGGCTGCGCGCGAAATGGTTCACCACGCGCGGCAAATGTGCGGCCAGTCGCGCCCACACGTGGATCAGGCCCATCGCGTACGCCGCGCGCGGGCGTACATGCCCGTCGTAGTAATGCGACAGGAACTCCGCCTTGTAGCTGGCCATGTCCACGTTGACCGGGCAGTCGCCCTTGCAACCCTTGCAGGCCAGGCAGAGATCCAGCGCCTCGTGCACGTTCTCGTCGCGCCAGCCACCGGTGATCACCTCGCCCTTGAGCATCTCGAACAGCAGCCGCGCCCTGCCCCGGGTCGAGTATTTCTCCTCGCGCGTGGCCATGAAGCTGGGGCACATGGTGTCGTGGCGGGTGCGCCGGCAATTGCCGATGCCTACGCAGCGCAGGATGGTGCGGCCGAAATTGTGGTCGTCCTTCGGAAACTTGAAATGCGTATCGGGCCGCGGCGGGTCGTAGTCGGTGCCGATGCGCAGGTTTTCCGTGGGCAGGTACGGATCGACGATCTTGCCCGGGTTCATCTTGCCCTGCGGATCCCAGATCCGCTTGAACTCGCCGAACGCGCGGACCAGTTCGGCACCGAACATCCGACCCAGGAACTCCGCCTTGGATTGGCCGTCCCCGTGCTCGCCGGACAGCGAGCCGCCGTAGCGCACCACCAGGTCGGCGGCGTCGCCGAGAAAGCGGTGGAAAGTGTCGATGCCCGGCTGGGTTTCCAGGTCGAAGTCGATGCGCGTGTGCACGCAGCCCTGGCCGAAGTGACCGTACAGGTCGCCCTTGTAGTGATAGCGCTTGAGCAGCGCGCGAAAGTCGCGCAGGTAGGGGCCGAGTTTCTCCGGCGCCACCGCGGCATCCTCCCAGCCTTCCCAGGTGATCTTCTTGTTCGGCACGTGCGCCGTGGCGCCGAGGCCGGACTTGCGCACGGTCCAGATCAGCTGTTCCTCGTTGGCGTCGTCGAACAGCTTCATGCTCGGCGCGTCCGCGCGGTCGTGCAGCGCATCCATCAACTTGCGCGCCTTGGCGTCGGACTCCTGCTTGGTCTCGCCGCCGAACTCCACCAGCAGCCAGCCGCCGCCCTTGGGCAGCAGCTGCAGGTCGGCCGGGTGCAGGCCGATCGCCTTCATGTCGGCGACCAGCTCCTCGCCCAGCCCTTCCAGTCCGACCGGACCGGCGGCGAGTGCATCCATCACGTGGTCGGCGGCGCAGAACACGTCCTCGTAGCCGAGCACCAGCAGCGAGCGCGCGGGCGGGCTGTAGACCAGCCGCGTGGTCGCCTCGAGCACGGTCACGCAGGTACCTTCGCTGCCGACCAGTGCACGCGCCACGTGGAAGCCGTTCTCCGGCAGCAGTTCGTCGAGGTTGTAGCCGGAAACGCGACGCGGGATCTTCGGGTAGCGCGCGCGGATCAGGTCGGCGTACTTGTCGCGCAACGCCCTCAACGCGGCATAGATCTCGCCGCGACGACCGCCTTCGCCGATGATCTGCTCCAGTTCCGATTCGGTCGTGGCTCCCACGCGCAGGCGCAAGCCGTCGTAGGTGAGGATGTCCAGTTCCTCGACGTTCTCCGAGGTCTTGCCGCCCATCACCGAGTGCACGCCGCAGGAGTTGTTGCCGATCATCCCGCCCAGGGTGTTGTGGGTATGCGTGGACGGATCGGGCGCGAAGGTCAGCGTGTGCCTCTCGGCGGCATCGCGCAGGTCGTCCAGGATCAGGCCCGGCTGCACCCGCGCACGCTTGCGGGCGGGATCGAGTTCGATGATGTGGTGCAGGTACTTGGAGAAATCCATCACCACCGCGACGTTGCAGCACTGCCCGGCCAGCGAGGTGCCGCCACCGCGCGACAGCAGCGGTGCGCCGTACTTGCGGCAGGCGGCCACCGTGGCGATAACGTCCTCGACCGAGCGCGGCAGCACCACGCCGATCGGCACTTGCCGGTAGTTGGAGCCGTCGGTGGCATAGAGCGCGCGGCTACCGGCGTCGAAACGCACTTCGCCGGCCACCTTGCGGGTGAGTTCCTCGACCAGCGCGCCGGTGTAGCCGGGCTGCGGCACGCCGCCGGCGCGCGATCCGTCGCCGGCCCTCACGATGCCGGCTGCTCCGTCGGGTCGCGGGTGAGGCATTCCTCGTGCCCGCACGCGCAGCGCACGCCGGAGCCGCCCGGCACCGAGGCGCTCTCCGCGGCGTTGCGGCAGTGTTCGCCGCAATAGCGTTCGCCGTTGGGCACGCTGCAGGTGCAGCCGGCGCGATGGCATTGTTCCTGGGCATGGTCGATCTGCATGATTGCGTCCTCCGCGATGGATCGAATGAATCGCCGGTCAGGCCACCGCGTACCGCGCGGCGTCCGGGGTTTTCAGCGCCAGGCCGAGGCCCGGCCGCGTGCGGTCGGGCCGCAACGCGCCGTCGACCGGCGTCGGCGCGCCGTCGAACAGCATGTGCTCGACGCGCACGTGGTCGTGGAAATATTCGCCGTGGATGGCCGGCGGCAGCGCACACAGCGGGTGCGCATGGATCGACGGCGCGCAATGCGTGGACAGCGGCAGCTCGAACGCCTCGCACAGCGCGGCCACGCCGAGCAGGCCGCTGATGCCGCCGCAGCGGGTGGCATCGGCCTGCAGCACGTGGACCGCGCCGGCCTCGACAAGGCGGCGGAAATCGGCCTGCTCATAGCCGTACTCGCCGGCGGTGATGTCCATGCCCGGCGGGGCGCGATCGCGCAGCAGGCGCATGCCGTCCAGGTCGCGCGCGGGCCGGGGTTGCTCGAACCAGCACACGCCCAGCTCGGCGAACGCGCCGGCCATCGCCAGCGCCTGCGCGCGGCCGTAGGCACCGTTGGCATCCACGAACAGCCGTGCCGCGCCGATCGCTTCGCGCGCCACGCGCACGCGCGCCACGTCGCGCGCCGGTTCGCGGCCAACCTTCATCTTCACCATGCCGATGCCCGCGCGAACCCAGCCGCCCAGCTGCTCGGCGAGTTGCGCGTCGCTGTACGAAGTGAAGCCCCCGCTGCCGTAGACCGGAATGCTGTCGCGCACGGCACCGAGCAGGTCCAGCAGCGACATGCCGAGCAGCTTCGCCTTGAGATCCCACAGCGCGTTGTCCACCGCGGCGATCGCCATCGAGGCGATGCCCGGGCGACCGAGGTTGCGGATCGCTGCGATCATGGCGGCGCGCGCGCCGGGAATGTCCAGCGCATTGCGCCCTTCGACCACGTCGGCGAGGGCGCTGCGGATCAGGGTGGCGGTGGCGACGTCGGCATAGCTGTAGCCGAGGCCGTCACAACCGCCGGCTTCGATCTGCACCAGCACCAGCGTGGTGGACGACCACGCCAGCGTGCCGTCGGATTCCGGCGCGTCGGTGGGCACCGTGTAGGCTGCCACCCGCGGCGCCGCCAGCTTCACCGCGTCCACCTCAGCGATCTCGTGAACCCGGCAGCCAGCTGGCCAGCACTTCCTTCGTCGATTGGCGCAGCATGCCGCCGGTATCCTCGTCCCCGTGCAGCATCGACTCGGCGAACGCGCGCGCCTGCTTCAGCGTGATGTGCGGCGGCAGCGGCGGCACGTCGGGATCGGTGATCGCCTCGATGACGCAGGGGCGGTCGGCGGCCAGCGCCGCGTCCCACGCCGGCCCGATATCTTCCGGGCGAGTGACCAGGATGCCCTTGAGTCCCAGCATGTCCGCGTAGCGCGCATAGGGGAAATCCGGCACGTGCTGCGCGGCGACGAACTTGGGGTCGCCTTCCAGCACGCGCTGCTCCCAGGTCACCTGGTTGAGGTCGCGGTTGTTCAGCACCAGGATGACCAGGCGCGGATCGGACCACTCCTTCCAGTAGTCGGCGATGGTGATCAGCTCGGCGTTGCCGTTCATCTGCATGGCGCCGTCGCCCACCATGGCGATGGCGACACGCTCCGGAAACGCGAACTTCGCCGCGATCACGTAAGGCACGCCCGGCCCCATGGTAGCCAGACCGCCGGACAGCGAGGCCATCATCCCGCGGCGGATCTTCAGGTCGCGCGCATACCAGTTGGCCGCGGAGCCGGAATCGGACGCAAGGATGCAGCCCTCGGGCAGCCGCGGCGACAGCTCCCAGAACATCCGCTCGGGATTGATCGGCTGGGCCTCGTTCATCGCCCGCGCCTCCAGCACGCGCCACCACTCGGCCACGTTGTCCTCGACCGCCTGGCGCCAGCTGCGATCGGTCTTGCGCCGCAGCAGCGGAATCAGCGCGCGCAGGGTGGCGGCCGCGTCACCGGTCAGGTTGATCTCCATCGGATAGCGGATGGAGAGCATCGCCGGGTCGAGGTCGATCTGCACGCCGCGCGCCTGGCCCTCCTTCGGCAGGAACTCGGAATAGGGAAAGCGCGAGCCGACCATCAGCAAGGTGTCGCACTCCATCATCATGTCCCAGCTCGGCTTGGTGCCGAGCAGGCCGATGGAGCCGGTGACCCAGGGCAGTTCGTCGGGGAGCACCGCCTTGCCCAGCAGCGCCTTGGCCACCCCGGCACCGAGCCGGTCGGCCACCTCGGTGACCTCCCCGGTGGCCGCCAGCGCGCCGGCGCCGACGAGGATTGCCACCTTCTCGCCAGCGTTGAGCAGATCCGCCGCCTGCTGCAGGTCGTCGACCTCCGGCACCACGCGCGGCATGCGATAGCCGTAGCCGGAATGAATGGCGCCGTGCGTGCGCGGCGGCACCGGCACCGCCTCCAGCAGCTGCACGTCGTTGGGCACGATGATGCATGTCACCGTGCGCCTGGAGATCGCGATGCGTACGGCGCGGTCGACGACGTGCCGCACCTGTGCCGGCACCGTGATCATTTCCACGTACTCGCTGGCCACGTCCTTGAACAGCGAGACCAGATCGACCTCCTGCTGATACTGCCCGCCCAGCGCGGCGCGCGCCTGCTGGCCCACGATCGCCACCACCGGCTGGTGGTCGAGCCTGGCGTCGTACAAGCCGTTCAGCAGGTGGATCGCGCCGGGTCCGGAGGTGGCCATGCACACTCCCACCCCGCCGGAAAATTTTGCGTGCGCGCAGGCCATGAATGCGCACATCTCCTCGTGCCGCGCACGCACCAGCTGAAGCGCACCGCCGGCGCGGTCGAACGCACCCATGAGGCCGTTGATGCCGTCGCCGGGGTAACCGTAGATTCGTTCGATACCCCACTCGCCGAGACGGTGCAACAGGAAATCACTGACGTTGTCGCTCATCGCTCGCTTCTCTCTGGTGATGCCGGGAGTCGACCGTGGCGATGCGAAGGCAAGGCCATGTCGCGCGTGCGCCGCAACGCGATCGACGAATGGAACCCATCCTGCGCGGCGCGTCGTTAGCAGCCCATGAGAGCGACGTGTGGTGTGTCGTCACGCCGGTGACGATGCCTCCGCTGGCGATTGCGCCCGGCGCGTTCCATGATGGATGGGACCAGCCGACTCACGTCGCCTGAACGCCGGCGTGCACAGACTCGTGCCGCAGATCCTGCGAGGAAACTACCGTGTTGCAGAAGAGCTATCCGTACTATCTCGCCAACCAGCCGCAGCAGACGAACACCGACCTCGTCGTGCGCAACAAGTACAGCGGCCGCATCGCCACCCGGGTGGCGGTGCCCGATGCGAAGGCCGCCGAGAAGGCGATTGCCGCGGCGGTGAAGGCCGCTCGCCCGATGCGCGAGTACAAGCCGTGGGCGCGGCAGGCGGTATTGCAGCACTGCGCCGCGCGCTTCACCGAGCGCCGCGAGGAACTGGCCGAGGCGCTGTGCATCGAGGCGGGCAAGCCGATCAAGGACGCTGCCGGCGAAGTGACCCGGCTGATCGAGACGTTCCGCATCGCCGCCGAGGAAGCCGTGCGCATCAACGGCGAAACGATCAACCTGGAACTGGCCAGCCGTCTGGACGGCTACCACGGCTACACCAAACGCGTGCCGCTGGGGCCGGTGTCATTCATCACGCCGTTCAATTTTCCGTTGAACCTGGTCGCGCACAAGGTGGCGCCGGCGATCGCTGCAGGTTGTCCGTTCGTGCTCAAGCCGTCGGAGAAGACCCCGATCGGCGCACTGATCATCGGCGAGGTGCTGGCCGAGACCGACCTGCCGCGCGGTGCGTTCTCCATCCTGCCGCTGGACGGCAGCCACGCCGCGCCGCTGGTCGAGGACGAGCGCTTCAAGCTGCTCTCGTTCACCGGCGGCCAGATCGGCTGGGACCTGAAGGCCCGCGCCGGACGCAAGAAGGTGGTGCTGGAGCTGGGCGGCAACGCCGCCTGCATCGTCGATGCCGACCAGGGCCCGCAACTCGACCGCGTGGTGCAGCGGCTGGTGTTCGGCGCGTTCTACCAGTCCGGCCAGAGCTGCATCGGCGTGCAGCGCATCTACGCGCACGCGGACGTGTACGACGCGCTGAAGCGCAAGCTGGTCGCCGCCACGAAGAAGCTCAAGGCCGGCGACCCGAAGGACAGCAGCGTGTTCCTCGGTCCGATGATCGACGAGGCCGCCGCCGAGCGCCTGCATGGCTGGATTCTGGAAGCGAAACAGGCCGGCGGCAGGATCCTTTGCGGCGGCAGGCGCGAAGGCAACATGCTGGAGGCCACGCTGATGGAGAACGTGCCGGCCGACGCAAAGGCGAACCGCATGGAAGCGTTCGGCCCGTTCGCCCTGCTCGCGCCGTTCGACAAGTTCGACCACGCGATCGGCATGGTCAACGATTCGGACTATGGCCTGCAGGCCGGCATCTTCACCAATGACCTCGACCATGCGATGCGTGCGTGGAACGAGCTCGAACAGGGCGGCGTGATCGTCAACGACATCCCCAGCTTCCGCGTCGACAACATGCCCTACGGCGGCATCAAGCGGTCCGGCCTGGGCCGCGAAGGCCTGCGTTATGCGATCGAGGACATGACCGAGGTCCGCCTGATGGTGATGCGCGAAACCTGATCCCCCGCGCGCCGCATGAACGCGGCAAAAGCCGGCGGGCGGTGCCCGCCCTACCGCACGGGCTTCATGGCCGGTGCGTTCCAGCCCATCGCGTTGTAGACGTGGTAACGCAGCACGCCAAGGTATTCATGCAAGGCCACATCGGTCAGTACCAGATTCTGCGCCGAGGGCCACAGGCCCAGGTCGGCGTGCAGGTAGTCCGCGCGCACCGGGGTGGATGCGATGCCGAAGTGATCGAAGTACAGCACGCTGCGGCGCAGGTGCCAGGCGGAACTGACCAGCCACACCTTCGGTGCGTCGAGCTTGG
>CALCWL010000396.1 GCA_937906285.1 uncultured Rhodanobacter sp.
CACGCGGCCGAACAGGTCCAGCGTGAGGTGCAGGTGCAGCTTCACGCGCCAGGTCAGGCGCACCGTTTCGCGCAGCCAGGCATCGGCGGCGCGGCCACGATCGTGAATGCCGGCATGCGCGGCCACGCGGCCCTCGCCTTCGGCGTGGCCCTGCTCGCTGTCGGCGGCGGGGGCGAGTTCCAGTTCGATCACGCCCTCGTTGCGCGCGCGCATCAGCGCCAGCAGGCGATGCGAGGGGATCTTCGCGATCGGCTCGACGTGGTCGAAATAGTCGCGGAACTTGGCGCCCTCGCTCTCCTTGCCGGCGACCACCTTCGCGCGGATCTGTCCCTGCGCCCACAGCCAGTCGCGCAGCTCACCGACCAGATGCGCGTCTTCGGCGATGGATTCCATCAGGATGGCGCGCGCGCCGTCCAGCGCGGCGCGCACGTCGGCCACGCCCTTGTCCGCATCGACGAACGACTCGGCGAACGTCTCCGGCGTGAGCGTGGGATCCTCGCGCAGGCCGGTCGCCAGCGGTTCCAGCCCGGCCTCGCGGGCGATCTGCGCCTTGGTGCGGCGCTTGGGCTTGAACGGCAGGTACAGGTCCTCCAGTCGCGCCTTGGTGTCGGCGGCGAGCAGGTCGGCTTTCAATGCATCATCGAGCTTGCCCTGTTCCTCGACGCTGGCCAGGATCGCCGCGCGGCGCTCTTCCAGTTCACGCAGGTAGCGCAGGCGCTCCTCCAGCAGGCGCAGCTGGGTGTCGTCGAGGCCGCCGGTGACCTCCTTGCGGTAGCGCGCGATGAACGGCACGGTGGCGCCGCCGTCGAGAAGATCCACCGCCGCGCGCACCTGTTCGGTCCTGGCGGCGATGTCGTGGGCAATGCGTTGTTCGATGCTGAGCATGGGTGGGGAGCGTTCCTGGCGGCGGCGCGATGCCGCCGGATGAAAAGGTCAAGCCGTCGATGATAACAAGCGCCCGAAAGTCGTCGGCGCGCCAATGAAAACGGCGCCGCGGACGAACCGCGGCGCCGTGCGTGGAGCGAGGCCGATCAGGCGCTGAAGGAGTTGCCCTTGCCGGTCGGGGTCGCATCCGGTTTGAACTCGCTGGCGCGGCCGTTCAGCACCAGGGTGCTGCAGAGCATGTCGTGCAGGGCCTGCTTGCGGCGCGTCCAGCCGGCCATCATGAAGCCGATGCAGAGGATGATCGTGCTGAGGAACTTGGCCAGGTAGCGGCCCAGTGCTCGCCAGAAGCTGATCCGTCGGCCTTCGAGGTCGGTGACGCGGATGCCCAGCGCCAGCTTGCCCAGCGTGGCCTGCCACGGCGAGCTCTCGCACACGGCGAAGTACAGCCAGGTCAGCACGGCAGTAAGCAGGATCGCCGTGCCCATCGTCGCGTAGTACTGACCGTAGGCAGCCAGCATCACGTGCGGATCGCCGGGCGCCGCCATCATCGCCTGCTTCATGGTCTCTTGCGCGGCCCCGTCGCCCATCGAGCGCATGATCACCAGGTTGTTGGGGATGTACAGCACGATCGCGTCGAGGATGTAGGCCGCCGCCCGCTTCCAGAAGCCGGCGTAATCCTCCAGCACGGCGGCGGTGGTCTGCGGCAGCGCCTGCAGCGGCGTGCTCGGTGCCGCGTAGGGGTTGTCGGCTGGCGGGCTGGCGGCCGGCACGGCGTCGCGAAACAGCACCGACAGCGGCTGCCAGTCGGCGAGGCCTTCGTACCAGGCGAGATCGTCGGGGCTGACCTTGCCGCTGCGCAACCACTCGCGCACGTCACTTTCCTTGTATGGCCCATGCCGTTCGCCGTCGCGGCCGATCCAGATTTCCATTGCGCACTCCCCAGGCTGTGTGAAGTGCGCATGATGCCATGAGTGCGCGCGCCGGCGCTGTGCCGGGAGTCGGGGGTGAGGCGAGGCTCAGGCCGCGTCGCGCCGCTTCAGGTGGACCAGCAGCAGCGAGATCGCCGCGGGGGTGACGCCGCTGACGCGCGCGGCCTGGCCCAGCGTCGCCGGCAGCGAGCGCTTGAGCTTGAGCAGCACTTCCGCCGACAGCCCGCGCACCTTGTCGTAGTCGAAGTCGGCCGGGATCGCGGTGTGCTCGTGGCGGCGCTGGCGCTCGATCTCCTCGCGCTGGCGTTCGAGATAGCCGGCGTACTTCACCTGCACCTCGACCTGCGCGGCGACGTCCTCGCGTGCCACCGGCGGGCCGAACCCGGGCACGCCGGCGAGACGGGCATAGTCGAGCTCGGGCCGGCGCAGGAGGTCGACCGCGCTGGTTTCGCGACTGAGCGCGATGCCGAGCTGGCGCTCGAGTGCCGCACCCAGTGCATTGGCCGGCGCGGCGCACAGGCCGCCGAGGCGCTGCGATTCGCGCTCCACCGCCTCGCGCTTGGCGCGCAGCGCCTCGACGCGAGCCTGCGGCACGACGCCCAGCGCGAAACCCTGCTCCGACAGGCGCAGGTCGGCGTTGTCTTCGCGCAGGTGCAGGCGGTACTCGGCGCGCGAGGTGAACATGCGGTACGGCTCGATGGTGCCGTTGCTGGTCAGATCGTCGATCAGCACGCCGAGGTAGGCTTCGTCGCGGCGCGGATACCACGGCGCCTTGCCGTGCACCGCCAGCGCGGCGTTGAGCCCGGCGAGCAGGCCTTGCGCGGCAGCCTCCTCGTAGCCGGTGGTGCCGTTGATCTGGCCGGCGAAGTACAGGCCGGGGATCGCCCTGGTCTCCAGCCACGGGTGCAGCCCGCGCGGGTCGAAGTAGTCGTACTCGATGGCGTAGCCGGGCCGGGTGATGTGGGCGCGCTCGAAACCGGGGATCGAGTGCACCAGCGCCAGCTGCACATCGTAGGGCAGCGAGGTGGAGATGCCGTTCGGGTAGATTTCGGCGGTGTCCAGGCCTTCCGGCTCGATGAAGATCTGATGCGAGGACTTCTCCGCAAAGCGCACTACCTTGTCCTCGATCGACGGACAGTAGCGCGGGCCGACACCCTCGATCTGGCCGGTGTACAGCGGCGAGCGGTCCAGTGCGCCGCGGATGATCTCGTGCGTGCGTTCGCTGGTGTGGGTGATCCAGCAGCTGACCTGGCGCGGATGCTCGGCGCGGTTGCCGAGAAAGGAGAACACCGGCGCGGGATCGTCGCCGTGCTGCTCTTCCAGACCGCTGAAGTCGATGCTGCGGCGGTCGATGCGCGGCGGCGTGCCGGTCTTCAGGCGGTCGGCGGCCACCGGCAGCTCGCGCAGCCTTTGCGCCAGCGTGCTGGCCGGCGGGTCGCCGGCGCGCCCGCCCGCGTACTGCGCCTGGCCGATGTGGATCTTGCCGGCGAGGAAGGTGCCGGCGGTGAGCACCACCGCGCGCGCGGCAAAGGTGAGCCCCATCTGGGTAACCACGCCGCGGACGCGGCCGCCTTCGATGACGAGGTCGTCCACCGCCTGCTGGAACAGCTCCAGGTTCGGCTGGGTTTCCACCATCTGGCGGATGGCTGCCTTGTACAGGGCGCGATCGGCCTGGCAGCGCGTCGCGCGCACCGCCGGACCCTTGGACGCATTCAACGTGCGCCACTGGATGCCGGCGTGGTCGGCGGCGTGCGCCATGGCACCGCCCAGCGCGTCGATCTCCTTCACCAGGTGACCCTTGCCGATGCCGCCGATGGCCGGGTTGCAGCTCATCGCGCCGATCGTCTCGATGCTGTGGCTGAGCAGCAGGGTGCGCGCACCGGTACGCGCGGCGGCGAGCGCGGCTTCGGTGCCGGCGTGACCACCGCCGATCACGATGACGTCGTAGCAGGTGGGGTGATGCATGTGGTTGCCCGGAGCGCGCAAAAGTGACAAAAGTGGGCGTTATGGTAACGCGATACGTCTTCCGTCGAAGATTGCCCGAAAGTGGCATGGATCGTGCTTTACCCAGCCTGCACTTTCATGGGCAGACGCTGCGCGAGGATCGCGCGCCGAGGTCGAGCGGACAGGGGTTCGATCGCGTACCGTGAGAGGAAGCAAGACGGCACCTTCGGGTGCCGTCGTCTTTTGCGGCGCCGGTGGACGCGACATGCGACACCAGGCCCGGAAACACGAAGCCCCGCGGCATGCGCGGGGCTTCGTGTCTTGTAGATCTGGCGCCAGGCGGTCTCAGGAACAGGGGGAATCCAGGATGACCGTATTGCCGGGCGCCAGAAAGCGATGCGAATTCGAGGGTGAAGCGTGGAGTTGATCTTCGCCGGAAACGCGTGAACGAAGGGTGACTGAAAAGTGACTTTATGCCGGCTCGCGGCAACAGCTGACGCGGGACGTCAGTGTCCCGTCACGCGTGGCAGGTCGGCTGTGACAGGAATCACACATTGGCACGGGTGATGCTTGTTCATCACTACCCACCCATCGACCCATCGGGAAACTCGCCATGGACATGAACTTCGATTTCCAGCCCGTCTATCCGCATCATGATCTTCTGGTGGAGATCGGCGAGGTCGAGATGGCGATGGACCACCTGAGCGAGTTCGACGACGACGCGCGCGACGGCATGCAGCCGGACCTGGAGTCGCGCATGCAGAGCCTGCTCGAAGCACTGGACCATCTGGCCGTCTGAGCAATGCCGGTTGCCGGCGCGTGGCGCAGAGGCGGCGCGCGTCAGGTGATCGAAGCGGCCCGACGCTGCCCGACGCATTTCAGTGGTTCAGCACGTTGCCGATGATTTCGCCCAGGTTGCGTGACAGGCCGGCGCTGCCGGCCAACTCCGCGATCGCCGCCTGCGCCAGCGCACGCCGCCCCGGTTCCAGCCGTTGCCACCCGTTGAATGCCGTTGCCAGGCGCGCCGCCACCTGCGGGTTGAGCGCGTCCAGCGCACCCAGCCGTTCGGTCAGGAAGCGATAGCCGGCGCCGTCGACACGGTGGAACCCGCTGGGGTTGCCGCGCACGAACGAGCCGAGCAGCGACTGCACGCGGTTCGGGTTGTGCAGGGTGAACGCCGGGTCCTTTTCCAGTCGCATCACGCGCGGCAGCGCTGCCCTGCCGGGCAGCTGCGCCTGCACCGCAAACCACTTGTCCAGCGCCAGCGCGTTGCCGGCATGGCGTTGACGATAGTCCGCCAGCGCCTGTTCGCCCGCGGCCGACTGGCTGCGGACGAGCACCGCCAGCGCGGCGAGGCGATCGGTCATGCCCGGCGCGTCGCGGTATTGTGCCGCGGCCAATGGCTGCGCGCGTTCGCTGGCACAGACCTCCAGCAACTCCAGCAGGCGGCGGCTGAGTCGGCGGCTGGCCTGGCTGGCGGCGTCCAGCGCGATCGAGCGGCGCGCGGCCAGCAGCGTATAGTGCCGCTCCAGCGCATCGGCGCCGAGCCGTTCGGCCAGCGTGCGTTGCAAGGCCTGGCGCAGCTGGTGGATGCGCTCGGGGTCGACCGCGCCTTCGCGTTCGGCCAGTTCGATCTCGCCGGGCGGGGTGAGCAGGTCGGCCAGCAGGGCGTCGTCCATGCCGCCGTCGGCGAACAGCTGCGCCAGCGCGTCGCACCAGGCCCGCAATGAGGCATCGGTGCCGCCGTCGCGCAGGTTCTCGTAGGCACGCGCGGCCAGCAGCTGACCTGCTTCCCAGCGATTGAAACCATCCGGATCATGCGTCAGCAGCAGCGCCAGTTCGGCCGGCGTGTAGTCGCATTCGAGGATCGCCGGGGCGGAAAAGCCGCGCAGCAGGGAAGGCACCGGCGGCGCGTCCACGCCGGTGAACACCAGCGCCTGCTCGGCCTGGTCGAGCACCACCACGCGCTCGCTGCCGGCGTCGCTCGCTTCGCCGGCCAGCTGCAGCGGCAGCATGCGGCCGTCGCCCGCGAACAGGGCCAGCTTCACCGGAATCGGCAGGGGGGCGCGCGCCGACTGGCCGGTGCCTGCCGGCGCATGCTGGCCGAGGGTCAGCGTGTACTCGCGTCGCGCGGCGTCGTGCTGGCCGTGCGCGCGCAGCCGCGGCGTGCCGCTCTGGCCGTACCAGGCCAGATAAGGCAGCAGATCGACGCCGTTGGCGTCGCCCAGCGCCCCGAGGAAATCCTCCAGCGTGGCGGCGCGGCCGTCGTTGCGTTCGAAATACAGATCCATGCCGCGGCGGAAGCCGTCCGGGCCGAGCCGCCCGGCCAGCATGCGCACCAGCTCGGCGCCTTTCTCGTACACCGTGGCGGTATAGAAATTGTTGATCTCGCTGTACTGCGCCGGGCGCACCGGGTGCGCCAGCGGGCCGGCGTCCTCGGGGAACTGGGCGCGGCGCAGCAGGGCGACGTCCTCGATGCGCTTGAGCGGCGCCGAGTTCATGTCGGCGGAGAAGCTCTGCTCGCGGAACACGGTGAGCCCTTCCTTCAGGCTGAGCTGGAACCAGTCGCGGCAGGTCACGCGGTTGCCGCTCCAGTTGTGGAAGTATTCGTGCGCAACGACCGCCTCGACGTGGCGGTACTCGTCGTCGGTGGTGGAGTCCGGATCGGCCAGCAGGTACTTCGCGTTGAAGATGTTGAGGCCCTTGTTCTCCATCGCGCCCATGTTGAAGTCGTGGGTGGCGACCACGTGGAAC